>JBHHVG010000411.1:0-3594 GCA_046754165.1 Myxococcota bacterium | reverse complement strand
GAGGCCCTGGGGCCCGGCGATCCGGACCATGAGATCGCTGCGGCGTTTGTTGAGCTCGGTGGCATAGACCTTGAACAGCGAGCTTTCGGGCCCGGGCTGGTGCCCCGCCTTGGCGGCATCGCTCGAGCGCTGCACCGTCAGCGCGAAGGCGCGCGCGTCCATCTCGGTCTGCGCAATGGCGTGTCGGAGGGCCGGGTCGGCCAGCTTCCCGTTCGTCGCTTCGCCAACGTACTCCCGCGCCAGGTCGCCGAGGGCGCTGCCGGTGCGACCGTCACGCCGCGCGGAGGCGGGGCCGAAGGCGCTGGCGATCATGCTGCGCTCGTGGCCCAGCAGAGCCTTGGCGATGGTCCAACCGCCGTTGATCTTGCCGATCACGTTCTTCACCGGGGCGCGCACGTCGTCGAAGCGCGTCTCGCAGAAGGGCGACTTGCCGCTGATCAGCCCGATGGGCGAGACGCTGACGCCCGGCGTCTGCATGTCGAAGAGGATGAAGGTGATCCCCTCCTGCTTCTTCGCATCCGGATCGGTGCGCACGAGCGCAAAGATCCAGTCCGAAAGGTCCGCGTAGGACGTCCATACCTTCTGGCCGTTGATGATGAAGTCGTCGCCGTCGCGCACGGCGCGGGTCTGGAGGCTCGCGAGGTCCGAGCCGGCCCCGGGCTCGCTGTAGCCCTGACACCAGTTGATCTGGCCGTGGGTGATCTTCGGCAGGTGCTCCTGCTTCTGCTCCTCGGTCCCGAACTGGAGCAGGGTCGGACCGATCATCGTGAGCCCGAAGCCGATCAAGGGCGGGGGCAGCTTCATGCGCCCGAGCTCCTGGGTGAGCACTTTGGCTTCCGCCTTGCTGAGCCCGCCACCGCCATACTCCGTGGGCCAGGTCGGAGCCGTCCAGCCCTTCTCGGCCATCCTCTCGAGCCACGTCTTCTGCTCCGGGATGTCGAAGGTCGCGTTGCGGCCTCCCCAGGTTCCGTCGAGATCCGACACCAGAGCGCCGGCGAGGGACTTGGGCGCGTTGGCATCGAGCCAGCGGCGGGTCTCCTTTCGAAACGTCTCCAGATCAGCCATGGCTGCTCCCTGTACTGGTGGGCGTCTGGTGTGCCCTGGCTTCGAGGACCCGGCCGGCGGCACGCTGGGGCGCCGGGCGATCACAGAGGCGGGCGCGGGGCGGATTGTAGCCCCGCAGGATGGCGAGTGCAGGCTGCGCGGCGGCGGCTCCGAGAGAATGCCCGGTTCGCGGCTAGACTCTCCGGGTGGACGTCCTGCTCGCCAACCCGCGCGGCTTCTGCGCCGGCGTCGACCGCGCCATCGAGATCGTCGAGATCGCTCTCGAACGCCACGGCACCCCGGTCTACGTGCGCCACGAGATCGTCCACAACCGCCGCGTCGTCGATGAGCTGCGGGCGAAAGGCGCCGTGTTCGTCGAGGATCCGGATGACGTGCCGGTCGGGTCGGTTCTGATCTTCAGCGCCCACGGCGTGTCGCCGGCAGTACGGGAGGCCGCGGCCAAGCGCGACCTGCGGGTAATCGACGCCACCTGTCCGCTCGTCACGAAGGTGCACGGAGAGGCCCGTCGCATGGCGGAGCGCGACTTCGACATCGTCATGGTCGGTCACCGGGGACATGTGGAGGTGGAGGGCACCATGGGCCACGCCCCGGACCGCATGCACCTCGTCGAGCGCGTCGAGGACGTGGCATTGCTCGAGATCCCGGATCCCCTGCGCCTCGGCGTCGTCACCCAGACGACGCTGTCCGCCGACGACACCAGCGCGATCATGGCCGCGCTCGAAGCGCGCTTCCCGAGCATTTCCCTGCCGCGAAACGACGACATCTGCTACGCGACGCAGAATCGTCAAGACGCCGTCAAACGACTCACCGACGAGGCCGAGGTCGTCATCGTCGTCGGCGCCCCCGAGTCGTCCAACAGCAATCGGTTGGCCGAGCTCGCCGCACGACGCGGCGCGCGGGCCTACATGGTGCAGACCGCCAACGAGATCGACCCGTCGTGGCTTTCCGGCGCCGATTGCATCGGCGTCACGTCCGGCGCGTCCGCTCCCGAGGTGCTCGTGGCCGAGGTGGTCGACCGCATCGCCCTGCTCTCCGATGGGACTGCGCGCGTCCGCTCGCTGTCGGATTTCGACGAGGGCATGGTCTTCAAGCTCCCGCCTTCGCTGCGATAGCGTTCCGTCCCGCCATGTCCCGTGATCCCGCCAACGCATCCGCCAGCAGTGCCCCCGCCGCAGAGGGCGAGATCGAGGCCATCGAGGCCGTCGAGGTCTCCCCCGCCCTGCCCTCGGCGACCCTCGCCGCCGGCGCAATCGGCCAGGAAGTGCGGGCGCCCGCCGCGGTGCGCGGCAGCTACCGGGAGATCTGGACGCTGTCGTGGCCGGTAATGCTCGCCCAGGTGCTCGCGAACGCGGTGAGCCTGATCGACATCGCCATGGTGGGACGCCTCGGTCCAGAGGCCGTAGCGGCGGTCGGCTACGCGACGCAGTTCTTCTTCCTCTCCCAGTCGCTGCTGTTCGCGATCGGCTTCTCGTGCGTGGCCCTCATGGCCCGTGCCATCGGCGCCGGCGACCCGGCGCGCGCGCGCGGCGCCCTGGCCGCGTCGATGGGCGTCGCGGTGGCGGCGGCGCTGGTGATCATGGCTGTCGTTCTCGCCGCGCCGGAGGCCCTGCTGCGCGCGCTCGGCGCCGAGGAAGCCGTCGTCGCGCTCACGGTGCCCTACCTCGAGCTGATGCTGGGCTCCTCCGTGATGCTCGCGGTCTCGATGACCATCGAGAGCGGGCTGCGCGCCGACCGCAACACCCGCCTTCCCATGCAGATCGCAGTGGTCGTCACCGCCGTGAAGATCGCGGGAAACGTCGCGTTGATCTTCGGCGTGGCGGGTTTCCCGCGCCTCGGGCTGGTGGGTGCCGGGCTCGCGACCGTCGCGTCTCAGGGGGGGGGGATCGCGATCTTCGCCGCGGCGACCGCCCGGGCGAGGCCGGGCTCGCCGGTGGCGCTGCGGCGATCGGACTTCGCCACCGCCCGAACGCTCATGGGCGATGTGCTCCGCATCTCGCTGCCGAGCATCGGTGAACGCCTGGCGATGAACCTCGCGTTGCTCGCCTACTTCCGAATCCTGGCGGATTTCGGCACCACCGCCATCGCGGCCTACACCGTCGGCATCCGGGTGCTGTCGTTCTCGTGGATTCCCGGCATCGGCTTCGGAACCGCGGCGGCCACCCTGGTGGGCCAGGCGCTGGGCGCCGGCAAGCCCAGCGCGGCGCGCGCGGTCGGCTGGCGCGCCACCCGGGCCGCGGTCTCGATCGCCCTGGGCCTCGGGACGATCTGCGCGGTCGCGCGCACGCCGCTGGCGGAGATGTTCACCCGCGACCCGGCGACGATCGCGGCGCTGGGCCCCTTCCTGCTCTGCCTGGCGCTCTCCCAGCCCTTCCTCCAGGCGCACTTCGCGCTGGGCGGGGCCCACCGGGGCGCCGGCGACACCCTCACGCCCTTCATCGCCGCCACCCTGGGCAACTGGGCGTTGCGCGTTCCGCTCGCGTATCTGGCGGCGGAGGTGCTCCACGCCGAGCTCGTGTGGGTGTGGTACGT
>JBHHVG010000410.1:0-3598 GCA_046754165.1 Myxococcota bacterium | reverse complement strand
GCGATCGTCGACGTGATCGACGACGTCGCCGACGAGACGAACCTGCTGGCGCTGAACGCGGCGATCATCGCCGCTCAGGCCGGAGAGCACGGACGGGCGTTCTCGGTCGTCGCCGACGAGATCAAGGATCTCGCGGACCGGGTGCTGGCGTCTACCAAGGAGATCGGGGGCCTGATCTCCTCGGTTCAGGAAGAGAGCGCCAACGCCGTCGGCGCCATCGAGAACGGTACCCGCAGCGTCTCCCTCGGCGTCGATCTTTCGGCGGAAGCCGGCGTGTCGCTGGAATCGATCAACGGGGCCGCGCGGGATGCCGGCTCCCGGATCACCCGGATCGTCGCCGCCGTTCGCGAGCAGGCGAAGGCCGCGGTCCACGTCGCCGAGCTGATGGAGCACGTGCGCGGCGGGGTCGACGAGATCCGCGCCGCTGCCTCCGAACAGGAGCGCGGCAACGAGATCGTCTACCGCGGGGCGATCGCCATGCGCGAGGTCGCCCAGCAGGTCCGCGGCACGACCGAGGAGCAGGCGCGCGGATCCGGTCGGATCCGGGAGAGCGTCGACGGAGTGCGGGATGCAGTGGAGCAGATCAATGGCGCGTTGCAGGAGCAGTCCGCAGCGTGCCGGTCCGTCGTCGAGTTCCTGGACGAGGTGTCGTCGCGCACCCAGTCGAACGCGGTGTCGGCGAAGCGCATGGACGAGGCGACTCACGAGCTGTTGCGCGAGGCCGCGGCCCTGCGAGAGGACGTGCACAGGTTCCGGATATGAGGGTTTGCGGCCCGCGCCCGGCGCTCGAGCGGACGCGGTCGACGGGAGACGGCTTCCGATGATTGAAGCGGTGGATGGGTACGAAAGGAGCAGGGCATGATCGCAGCGTGTCCCAAGTGTTCTGCCAGATATCGCATCGAGAGGGGACGTCTCGGTCCCAACGGCGCGCGCCTGCGCTGCTCCCAGTGTCGGGCGGTGTTCCGCGTGCGTGCCCCGGAGCGGGAGCAGCCAGCGTCCCGGCCCGTCGTCCAGGCGCCGGTGGAGGCCCCCGCCGACGTCCCGGCTCCGGATCCGGCCCCGGCTCTCGCGCCGGAAGCGCCGCCCAGCGCGAGCCGCGCGCCCGCCGCTCCCGGCTCTGCGCCGGAGGCCGCCCCGCCCGCGGCTCATGGCAACCGCGAACGCCTCGTGCTGATCGCCGACCCGATGATCGAAGAGGGGAAGGCCAACGCCAGCGCACTCGCCTCGTGGGGCCTGCAGCCCGTCCTCGTGCACGACGGCGTCGAGGCCATTCTCGCGATCCAGCGCACGCTTCCGCGTGCCGTCATCATCGACGCGGCCCTGCCCAAGATGTACGGCTTCCAGATCTGCGAGCTCCTGAAGCGAAACGAGAGCCTGCGCGACATCCACGTGGTGCTGGTGGGCGCCATTCACGATCGCAACCGCTATCGCCGGCCCCCGACCGAGCTGTACGGGGCCGATGCCTATCTCGAGCGGCCGCAGCTGCCCGACGCCCTCCGCCCCATCCTCCAGGGCTTCGGCATGGAGTTCGGCCCCGTCGAGGCGGATCCCTTCGCCGCGCCCCCGGCCGCCATCGGTCCCCCGCCGGCTCCCGCCCCGCCCGTCTCCCTGCAGCCGCCCCCGCGCGTCGAGGCTGCCGCCGCGCCTCCTGCGGCTCCGCGAGCCGTGCCCCAGCCGGCCGCGCCGGAGCTCGCGAGCGCCCCGAGCGACGCGCCCGCCCCCGCGGTGGATCCGGGCGAGGCGGCCGAGATCGCGAAGGCCGAGCGCCTCGCCCGCATCGTCGTCTCGGACATCATCCTCTACAACCAGGAGAAGTTCGACGCGGCGGTACAGAGCGGCGACGTGCTGGCCGCCATGGATGCCGAGCTCGTCGAGGGCCGCACGCTGTTCGCCCAGCGCATCGACGCCCGGATCCGGGAGTCGAGGGACTTCCTCAACGAAGAGCTGCTGCGCATGGCCCGGATGCGGAGATCCCAATGAGCTTCGAATTCGACGACCGCGATCGCGAGAGTGTGCTTCAGGGCCTCGTCAGCTCCGACGAGGAGGTCCGCCGGCTCGCCGTGGAGCGCGTCGAGGCACTGTCGGTCGAGGAGGCCATCGCGAGGCTCGTGGAGCGCATCGGCGACACGAGCTGGCGGGTCCGCAAAGCCGCGGTCGAGCGTCTGGTGGCGTGCTCGGACATCGGCCGGGCCGTCCAGGCCCTGATCGTGGCGCTCGGAGACGGCGAGAATACCGGACGCCGGAACTCCGCCGTCGAGGCGCTCGTGGATTGCGGCGCCCGTGCGATTCCACAGCTCATCGACGCCGTGCACAGCAGGGACCCGGACGTGCGCAAGCTGGTCCTCGACACCCTGGCGGGAATCGGCGATCCGCGCTCGGTTCCGGCGCTGGTGTCGATCCTCGCGGATCCGGATCCCAACGTGCGGGCCGCCGCCACCGAAGCCCTCGGGGCGATCGGCGGTGACGAGGCGTCGCAGGCGCTCCAGTCCGTCGCGGTGCGCGAGGACGAGGACCCGTTGGTGCGCTTCTCCGCCCTGCACGCCATGACGGCACTCGAGCTGCCGTTGCGCGCCAGGGATCTGTCCGCGGTTCTCGCTGATCCGGTGCTGCGCCCGGCCGGACTGGCACTCCTCGGCCACGTGGAAGACGAAGAGGCGAACGCGGAGCTGCTGAAGGGGCTCTGCTCCCACGCCCGTTCCGTTCGCGAGATGGCGATCGGCTCGCTGCTCCGGGCGCTCTCCCGCGTGGACGGCGACGCTGCGGATCGGCTGATCGCCGCGATGCGGGAGGCCGCCCGGGCGACGCCGTTGGTGATCGAAAGCGCAGTCGACCACCTGGGGGACGCCAACCTCGCGACTCGACTGATGCTCGTCCAGTTCCTCGGCATCGTCGCCGCCGAGCATTCGGTCGTTCCGATGCTCATCGCCGCTCGGGACGAAGCGCTCACCCAGGTCGTCCTCGCGAATCTCGAATGCATGGGCGAGGTGGCGGAGGTCACGGTCGATGCCGCCTGGGGCGAGCTCGATACGACTGCGCGCCGCGACGCCTGCGTCTTCTTCGGCCGGATGCAGGGTGCGGCGAGTGCGGCGCGTCTGCTGTCGTGCCTCGACGACCCGAGTCCCGAGATCCGCAACGCGGCGGCCGGGTCGATCGGGCGCCGCGGCATGCTGGAGGCCCTTCCGTCGCTGCTCCACCGGCTCGAATTCGCCGCCCAGGAGGACGATTTCGAGAGCGAAGAAGAGATCGCACTCCTGACGGAGGCCATGGTGGAGCTCGCGAAGCCGACGCAGGATGTGATCTGCGAAGCGACGGTCGCCACCATCGATCTTCTCACCGGCAGCATCGAGGGCGCCGCCGCGCCCGTGCGGCTGGCCATCGCGACAGTGATCGGCCGTATCGGGCGGCATCAGGATGCGCAGGTGATCGAGATGCTGCTCAAGGATCCCAGTGCGCAGGTCCGACGAGCGGCTGTCGACGCGCTGGCCCATCTGGACCACGGCACCGCCGCCGAATCGCTACGGCTGGCGTTGGCCGACGAGGCGTCGATGGTCCGCATCGCGGCCGCGGGTGCGCTCGGAGCGTCACGAAATCCCGAGGT
>JBHHVG010000409.1:0-3607 GCA_046754165.1 Myxococcota bacterium | reverse complement strand
TCTCTGCCCGGTCGCCGACGAAGGTACCGCTGTCATCGGGTTCGATATCACCGCGTTCTTCGACGAGGCGTTGGACGTTGCCACGCGAGCTGCTCGGCTGGGTGGACGCGACGGCGAAGTCCCAGGTCCAGACCGCCCTCAACCACCCGAAGGTCCGCCTCGTCGCCAACGCGCTGGGGACGCCTCCGACGGAGGAGATCGTCGAGGTCCAGGACTCCGGGCGACTCGTCGCCGCGCTGAGCGGGAACGTCCGACACGGTTCGCTCGCGCTCGTTCACGGGCAAGCCGAACCGCATGCTGCGAAATGCCTGGACGGATGCCTGGGAGGCGCCCGAGTCACCGGATCCGCTCGGGATGCCCCTCCAGTACATGGTCACCGCCGAAGCCATCGCGCGCTCGGCGCGCTACGCCAGTCACTCCCAGGACGTGGCGTTCAATGCCGGCGGGCAGGTCATCGGGTTGGTCAACGAGATCCGCTCGACGCGCGATGTGGTCTACGCCCTCGTCGAGGAGTACCTCGAGGCGGTCGACCGACTCCAGAAGCTGACCCCGGCGTGAATCCGCTGGAGGAGGAGGCCAAGCAGCGCCTCTACCCCGGCGCGTCCCGGCGGCTGCCGTCGTTGCCCCGGGAATCCAGCTCCAGGTCGGCTGGGGATCGCGCCCGGGTGAGCCCCCTGGCAGCGAGCTCCCGACAGACCTCGCGTACGACGCCCCGTAGCCACCGATGCGCGGCATCGCGGTGCGTTCGCTCGTGCCATACGAGAGACCCCGTCGTGGAATCGATCGGAATCGGTGGCACGTGTCTCGCGAGCGGCAGGCGCTCGCGGTCCAGCCCGAGGAGTAGCGCGGGCACGGTCGCGACGAGGTCCGTTCTCGCCACGAGCCAGGGAATCGGGAGCAGGGACGGAACCGTCAGCGCGGCGCGACGCGAGCGGGAGGAGGCCGCGAGCACGCGGTCGATCTCCGGATCGACGCTGCCGGGGCCGCCGAGAACGATGTGGCCGAGCTCGCTGAAGCGCTTCCGGGTCAGTCGCCTTCCGACGTGCGGATGGTCGGCCCGAACGATCGAGACGTAGCGAGTGGTGAAGACCACCTCGGCGTGGAAGCCCTCGGTCGGCTCCGGAGATACGGCCAGCGCCAGGTCGACGGTCGCGGTTTCGAGCGCTTCGGTCGGCGAGCCCGTCCCTGCGGAGTGGACGCGCAGATCCACGTGTGGAGCCTCGGTCTTCAGGCGCTCCGCCAGGAGCGGGAGCAGCCCGACCTGCCCCGCATCCTCCAGCGACAGGGTGAATCCGAGGGTGCTCCGGCTCGGATCGAAGGGACGCGGCGGTGCGAGCGATTGCTCGAGCTGCTCCAGCGCCTGTTGGACCGGCGCGGCCAGCCCGGCGGCCCTCGGGGTCGGTGCCATCCCATGCGGTGTCCGCACCAGGACGGGGTCGTCCAGCAGCCGCCTCAGTCGGGCGAGCGCGTGGCTCGTCGCCGACTGCGAGAGGCCGAGACGCTTCGCGGCGCGCGTCACGCTCGACTCGCGCAGCAGGGCATCCAGCACGACCAGGAGGTTCAGATCGACGCCCGCCAGGCTCATGGACTATATGTACGGCGTGCATGTCTTTTATGTCAAACATGCACTTGGAAGATTCATTGACCTGGGAGATCCTTGGTCGCGATGAAGCTGGGCCTCTTCTTCGAGCTCTCGGTTCCCCGTCCGTTCACGCCCGAGCGTGAGCACCAGGTGTTCGCGAATGCACTGGAGCAGGCGCGGCTGGCGGAGGAGCTGGGCTTCGAGACCATCTGGGCGGTCGAGCACCACTTCCTCGAGGAGTATTCGCACAGCTCGGCGCCCGAGCTCTTCCTGACTGCGGTCGCCGCGCAGACGAGCCGGATCCGGGTGGGCCACGGGGCGGTGGTGTGCGTTCCGGAGATCAACCACCCGATTCGCGTGGCGGAGCGCGCAGCTTTTCTCGACCAACTCTCCGGTGGCCGGCTCGAATTCGGCACCGCCCGCTCTTCGACGTGGACCGAGATCGGCGGCTTCCGGGCCGACCCCGACGCCACCAAGAAAGACTGGGACGAGTACGTGCGCGTCCTGCCGCGTATGTGGACGCAGGAGCATTTCGAGCACGACGGGCGCTGCTTCTCGATGCCCGAGCGCGCGGTGCTTCCGAAGCCGTTCCAGAAACCACATCCGCCTCTGTGGGTGACGGTGACCAGCCCTGGTACGGAGCTCGACGCGGCCGACCGCGGGCTGGGCTGCCTCGGGGTGGCCACTGCCGGTTACGGGGAGCAGGAGCGCCGCACCCGCGAGTACCACCGTCGGGTGAAACGCTGCGATCCGGTCGGCGAGGTCGTGAACGACCGCGTCGCAACGCTCAACTTCATGTATTGCCATGAAGACGCACGAGTGGCGGCCGAGCGCGGCCTGACCTTCTTGGGGACGTTTGGCATGCTGAATGCCCATCTCCTCTTCACGCGCGAGGCATACCCGACCAGCGCATACCAATCCCTCGCGAACCTCGCCCCCTCCGCGGCCCGCAAGGGGGCCAGCCCTGGCGATGGCCCCAAGGTCCCGGAGGGTATGTGTCTGGGCGATCCACACCAGATCATCCAGGCGATCAAGCGTTGGGAGTCGATCGGCGTCGACGAGGTGAACTTCCTCCTCAATGCGGCAGAAGTCCTTCCACACGAACAGGTGATGGACAGCATGCGGCTCTTTGCGCGTGAAGTGATGCCGGCCTTCTGATCGTGCTGGTCGGAACCGCAGATCCCGAGAGCTTCGCAGACAGGGCCCCCACGCTCGCGGGCTTCGACACCGCGCCCCTTCGCCTCGAAGGCGTCGAGACCTTTCAGGTGTTCTGCGAGATGAAGCGTGAAGGCGCGGAGACGCTGCTCCCGCCGGGCCTGCACCCCACCCTTCCGCCGGTGGTGACGTGGCTGGTGCAACGCGTGGCCGAAAGCCCGTGGGGCTCGTTCGGCCTGGCGCAATGCCGGGTCGAATGCCGGAGCGGGCTGCGACCACGCGGCTTTCTCCGCGCAGCAATCATCGACAATGCGAGGGCCTCGGCGGCGTTGGCCGCGCGCTGGGGCTACGCGCTGCAGATCGGCGAGGTCTCCCTGGAGCGGGGGTACGATCGCAATCGAGCGCGGGTCGTGCTCGAGGGTGAGGAGATTCTCGACCTCCTCCTCGAGGATCCCCAGGCGCTGCGTCCTGAGGACGCCTACTACGTGGCGAACGTGAATCTCGCGCACACGCCGAACGGCTTGCGTCTGATCCAGGTGGATCCCGACTTCGAGATCGAACGCGCCGAGCGTGGCCGAGCCGTCGTCCGTCACTTCGACGCAGCCGCTTGGAGCAGCGACGCAATTCGGCCCTCGAATCCCGTCGCTGCCCTCATCACCGTCGGGTCCGTGACGCTCCCCGCGCTCCGCTACAGTTGCCGCCCCGACGTTCTCGCCTTCGAGGGCACGGAGCGTGTGGACGAGTAGGCATGGCGCGGGGTGGACGACGCGCAGCCACGCAGATGACGCCGGACGAGATCGATGCCTTCCTCGAGTCCGAGCGCACCCTCGTGCTGGTGACCACCGGTCCGCGGGACGCCTACCTCGTCGA
>JBHHVG010000408.1:0-3612 GCA_046754165.1 Myxococcota bacterium | reverse complement strand
GAGGGACTCCAGCTCCTGGGCGTAGCGCTGGGCGAACTCCGAGCCGAACTCGGCTCGGAACTCGGCGGCGCTGAGCGCGCCGAGACACATGATGCGGCTGATGATCCAGCGACGCTCGATGTCGTCTTCCGACAGCAGGTGCCCCCGCATGGTCGCCACACCGCCGGACGCGACCGCCGCGCCCCAAGCCTTGAGGTCGCGTTGCGACTGCGCGTAGCTGCCGCGCAGCTCGCTGATGGCGCTCGGGCCGAAGCCGATCATGTCGACGCCAGCCTGGGTGGTGTGCCCCATGAAGTTGCGGCGCAGGGTGCGATCGCGCAGGGCGGTCGCCAGCTCGTCGTCCGGCCGCGCGAAGTGGTCGAGACCGATGAAGAGGTAGCCCGCGTCGAGCAGACGCCTGATCGCCAGCAGCAGGATCGCCATCTTGGTGGCGGCATCGGGCACGTCCTTGCGCTCGAAGCCGCGCTGCTGCTTGGCCACCCAGGTGACGTGGGCGTAGGAGTACAGGGCGATGCGATCCGGGGCGAGGTCGAGCAACACGTCGAGGGTTCGCCCGAAGCTCTCCTCGGACTGGTAGGGCAGTCCGTAGATGAGGTCGAAGTTCACGCTCTCGAAGCCGGCGGCGCGGGCGCGTTCCGACAGACGGCCAGTCATGTCAGCGGGCTGGATGCGGTGGACCGCCTCCTGCACTTGCGGCTCGAAGTCCTGGACGCCCATCGAGATGCGGTTGAAACCGCAGCTCCGCAGCGCGTCTACGTGCGCGTCCGTCGTGACGCGCGGATCGACCTCGATGGAGATCTCGGAACCCTCGGCGACGGGGAAGGCGTCATTCACGGCGCCGAACAGGCGGACGATCTGCTCCGGTGTGAGATGCGTGGGAGTCCCGCCCCCCCAGTGATGTTGCGACGTCTGTCGCGACACGGTCACCGCGTCGCGCACGGCGGCGATCTCGCGCTCGATGGTGTCGAGATACGACGCCGGCAGCTCGGCCTTGTGCGTGATCACCTTGTTGCAGGCGCAGAAGTGGCAGAGGCTGTCGCAGAAGGGAACGTGGACGTAGATCGAGAGGGGATCCCCCGCTGCCAGGTCTTCGCGACCCAGCTCGGCCCGAAACGCCTCGGGGCCGTAGCTCTCCTTCCAGACCGGCGCGGTGGGATAGCTGGTGTAGCGCGGGCCCTCGATGGCGTAGCGCGGCAGGATCTCCTCGATGTGCTCGAGGTCGAGAGAAAATGCGTCGTCACTCACGGTGCCGGCGCTCCCAGCGCCCGCACCGAGTCGGTGAAGGCGCGCACGCCCTCGACCGGCGTGCTCGGCAGGCAGCCGTGGCCGAGGTTCAGGATCAGGCCCCGGGCCGGGGCGGACGCCTCGGCGATGGCGAACACGCGGCGGCGGATCTCCTCCGGTGGCGCCGCCAACGCGCACGGATCGAGATTCCCCTGGAGGCTCGCGCGGTCGCCGACCAGCCTCGCTGCCGCCGCCATGTCCACCCGCCAGTCCATCGAGAGCACGTCTGCGCCGGATTCGAGCATTGCGTCCACGACGTGGGCGCCATTGTTCACGTAGAGAATCAGCGGCACCCGTCGCCCGAGCCGCTCGGCGATCTCCCGGTGCACCGGCAGCACCCAGGCGCGGTATTCGGCCGGCGACAGGATCCCCGCCCAGGTGTCGAAGAGCTGCACCACCTGGGCGCCGGCCTCGATCTGTGCCCCGAGAAAGCCGACGACGAGATCCGTCAGCCGTGCCTGGAGTGCGCGCAGGAAATCCGGGGCGGTGAACATCGCGCGTTTGAGCGCCGCGAAGTCCTTCGAGCCCGAACCCTCCACCAGGTAGGCGGCGAGGGTAAAGGGCGCCCCGGCGAAGCCGAGCAGCGGCACCTGGGAGGACTCGAGCCGCCGCCGCAGCTCGCGGATGATCTCGAAAACGAAGGGCACGGTCTCGCGTGGGTCGGGAACGCGCAGGGCATCGACCTGCGCCCGGGTTCGGATCGGCTCCGCCACCACCGGCCCAGGCGCGAAGTCGATCTCGACGCCCATGCCTGGAATCGGCGTGAAGATGTCCGAGAAGAGGATCACTGCCTCCGTTCCGACGAGCTCGAGCGGCTGTAGAGACACCTCGACCGCGCGCTCGACATCGGCGCACATCTCGAGGAACGACACGCCTTCGCGGACGCGGCGGTACTCGGGCAGGTAGCGGCCGGCCTGTCGCATCAGCCAGACAGGGGGGCGATCGACGGGTTCGCCGCGACACGCGCGCAGCAGGCGTTGCGTGCGCGTCCACTCGACCGGCTGCGTCAATAGCCGCTCAGCGTGGCCCATCGCTCGCGATGCCAGGAGGCGTCTCCGAAGGTGAACTCGGCGGTGCGCGCCCGTTTCAAATAGAAGCCCATGTCGTGCTCGTCGGTCATGCCGATGCCACCGTGCATCTGAATCGACTCGTGAGCAACCAGGATGCCCGCGTCCGAACAGCGGGCCTTGGCGACCGAGACGAGGAGCGGGGCGTCGTCCGCCCCAGCGTCCTCGGCGCGTGCGGCGGCCATCACCGCTGAGCGTGACAGCTCGATCTGGATGAACAGCTCCGCCGCACGGTGTTTGAGCGCCTGGAAGCTCCCGATCGGCACGCCGAATTGAACTCGATCCTTCAAGTACTGGAGCGTGCGGTCGAAGACCTCGGACATCGAGCCGAGCATTTCGGCGCACAGACCGACCGTGGCGAGCCGGAGGACGCGGTCGAGGATTGCTCCGCCCCCATCCAACGTGCCCACCAGGGCGCCGGCGCCAACCGCGACGTCCGCCAGCGCGACGATGGCGGCGCCGCGCGAGTCGATGCGGTGCTGACGCGTCAGCGTCACACCCGGGGTGTCCGGCGTCACCAGGAAGAGGGAGATTCCCTCTGGGTCGGTGTCGCCGCCGGAGGTGCGGGCCGCGACGACGATCGCGTCCGCCGAGCCGCCCTCGAGGACCTGGATCTTCTCGCCGGCGAGCTTCCAGCCGTCGCCGTCTGCGACGGCGCGCGACGTGACGCAGTGCGCGTCGTAGCGGCTGCCCTTCTCCTGGTAGGCGAGGGCGAGGAGGACCTCGCCAGCGGTCAGCTTCGGGAGCCATTCGGCCTTCTGGCCATCGCTGCCGCCGAGCAGGAGGGCCTGACCGCCCAGCAGCACCGTCGACAGGAACGGCTCCGGTGCGAGCTGACGCCCGAGCGCCTCGAGCACCACGGCCAGCTCGGACAGGCCCATATCGGCACCGCCGACCTCCTCCGGGAAGGGAATGCCCACCCAGCCGAGCTCGGCCATCTCCTTCCACAGGGCGCGGGAGAAGCCATCCGGGTCTCCCGAGTCTCGCAGCTCGCGAACGCGGCGGATCGGCGACTTCTTCGCGACGAAATCCGCCGTGGTCTTCGCCAGGAGCTCCTGGTCCTCGCTCAGGACGAGCGCGGGTCTGCTGGTCTGCACCTTCTTCCCTTCCGTCATGCGGACCTCCTCAATCCGGGAGGCCGAGCACGTGCTTGGCGATGATGTTGAGCTGGACTTCCGAGGTGCCACCCTCGATGGAGTTGCCGCGGGCGCGCAACCAGTCGCGGGTGCGCTGAAGCTCGTCCTCGCCGAAACCGTCTCCT
>JBHHVG010000407.1:0-3613 GCA_046754165.1 Myxococcota bacterium | reverse complement strand
TCTCGGCTCGCTCGAGGCCGGCAAGCTGGCAGACTTCGCCCTGCTCGACGCCGAGATCCCCGTGTGCGCCCCGGTGTTCGCGAGCCTCGTGATCGTCATGACGACGGGCTTGGTCGTAGCCGCGATCCTCGCGGCCGTGCCCGCGACGGTCGGCGTGATCCGCCGCGGCGATGCCCGGAATGGCCATCCAGACGAAAGCCGATGCCAGCAGGGCGATGTGGATTCCGGATCGGTCGTTGCGCTGCGTCATTGGGATTCTCCTCTCACGCTCTCTGGTGGATTCGACGGGCCCCTGGTGCAGATATTCATCGACCGGGGGTGACGATCGCGGACGATCCGGACGGAATCGGCGCAAGTCCTTTCGGTACCGGCGGATTTGCGCGACGATGCGTGTCGCCGCGCAGGCGCTCACATCGGGGCTCCGCGCGCAGCCAATGGGAGGTGGGGAGCGAGTCATGGGCCGAGGCAAGAAGCAGCGGAAGAAGCAGAAGACGCGGCGGCGCACGCGAGAGACGCAGGCAAAGCACGCGGACAAGTACGACCTGTACCAGCGCTCGGTCCAGGAGCCCGCCGCCGACGCGCCCTTCGTGAGCCGCGTCTTCAAGAAGCACTTCGGCCGTCCCCCGCGCACCCTGCGCGAGGACTTCTGCGGCACCGCGGCACTGGCCTGCCACTGGGTCGAACGCCACGACGAGAACGTCGCCACCGGCATCGATCTCGACCCGGAGCCCCTCGCGTGGGGCCGCGAACACAACCTCTCGAAGCTCACGGCGGAGCAGGCATCCAGGGTGAAGCTGATCGAGGGCGACGTTCTCGACGTGGGAAACGGTGGATTCGATGTCAGCGTGGCCTTCAACTTCTCCTACATGATCTTCAAGGAGCGCCCCCTGCTGCTCGAGTACTGTCGCAAGGCGCACGCGACGCTGGGCAGCGAGGGCATCTTCGTGATGGACGCCTACGGCGGCGCCGACGCCCAGCGCACCCTCGAGGAGACCCGGGAGTGTGACGGCTTCGACTACGTCTGGGACCAGGACATCTACGACCCGATCCAGGCGCGGGCCGTCAACTACATCCACTTCGAGTTCGACGACGGCAGCCGCCTCCAGCGCGCCTTTCGCTATGACTGGCGGCTCTGGGGCCTCGCCGAGCTCCGGGATCTGCTCAGTGAGGCCGGCTTCGCGAAGACCGAGGTCTACTGGGAAGGGACGGACCGAAAGACCGGCGAGGGGAACGACATCTACCTGCGCCGGGAGTCCGCCGAGGATGATCCGGCCTACGTCTGCTACATCGCCGGGATCCGATAGCCGGCAAGTCCCTCAGCTCGAACCGTTCTTCTTCCTCCGCACCGAAACTGCGGCCGGAAGACGGGTGACGCGGGCCAGGCACTCGCTCACAGCTTCTCGGAAGGACCGAAGCTGGCGGACATCTTCTCCATCCACGTGCACATGAGCGGGCGCTTGGGCAGGCCGAGGCGTCGCAGCTGATCGGGGATGACACCGCTTCCGAGGGTGAGCTCGACGCCGCCCCGCCGGATGCCGAATCCCTCGGCGCGTGAGGTGAAGGTGTTCGCGTGGGCGACCCCCTCGATGTAGGTGTAGCCGGTCAGGACCGTCTCGGGCAGCGTCTTGCTGCCGCCGCGGGGGACCGAGAGGGTGAGGGCGTGCTCGCCGTCGTAGACGAGCGAACAGCTCGCGCGGCTGTCGCCGTAGCGGAACTCGATCTCCTGCACGGTCTTCGGGAAGCCCCAGATCGCGGAGCCCGCTTCGCGAGTGAACTCCTGGTTCACGGGCAGGTGCACGATGTACGTGCCGAGCTGGCCTCGGACCATGTCGAGCATGTTGTGGAGATACGGGACACCGGCGGGCTGATCGGTGGGGCGCACGAAGAGCGCCACCGAGACCTCGTTGTAGTCGCCGAGGTCGTTGTCCCGGTAGTCGATGATGGCGAGGCTGAGCAACGCCTTGCCGGGCCAGACCGGGGCGATGGAGAACTCGGGCCCCGGCAGCAGCTCGCGGGCGGCCGAAGCGGAGACCGCATAGGTGGCCGACCCCGCAGATGCGTGGCGCACCACCACGGGAAACTCCACGCGCTTCCCCTGGATCACGTAACGATTCGGATCTGCTCGTGTTTCGGATTCCGCCACGGGGGCACCTCGCTGCGTCCGGCCGCGGGAAGGTCGGCTGGAACAGGTTCCACGGATGGCCGGGAGTGTCAAGCGCGAGGCGCGCCGCGCTACTCCTCCGCGGGGCCGAGGGCGTTCTTCTCACGCAGCTGCTGAAGCAGGTGCTCCGGGCCGCCGCGTGAAAGGACTGCTTTGAACTGGTCGCGGAAGTTCGAGACCATGCTGATGCCCTCGATGACGACGTCGATCACGCGCCACTCGCCGTCCCTCCGGCGCAGCCGGTAGTCCACGACAGCGTTCTCGAACTCGCCGCCGACGATGCGCGTCCGCACCGTCACGTCGCCGCGGGGCTCGTCGCGAGTCCCGGTGATCTCGACCTGCTCCTGGTCGTAGCGGTTGATGCGGCTGCCGTAATTGTTGGCCAGGTAGGCCTTGAACTCGCTGATATACTGCTCTCGCTGGTCCGGCGTGAACTTCTTCCAGGAGCGCGCCAGCACCAGACGCGACATCGTGTACATGTCGAAGCGGGCGTAGGCGATCTTCTCGATCGCGGCTTTGCGCCCCTCGAAGTCGAGGGACGGGTCGTTCAGCGCAGCGAGCACGTCGTCGATGGTCTGCTGCATCACCTCGCGCGGCCCGGGCATGGCCGCCGACGTCGCGGCGAAACTCGCCAAAGCCAGCAGTGCTGCGCACGCTGCGCCGACCCGCCTCGAAGGTCGTCTGAAGATCGCCCCGGTCATTTCGTCCTGCGCCTACTCGTCCTCGTCGAAGAAGTATAGGGCCTCGCCGCCTGTCTCCTCTTCGTCCTCCTCGCTGTCGTTCACGAGGTTTTTCCGGTAGTCCATGTAGGCGTTGCGCTGAAAGGCGTAGAAATCGAGGGCCGTGCGGCGGTCGTCGTCGATCTCCTCGATGAATTGCGCACGGGTGTTCAGAACGTTCGGCGCGGTGATCGCCGCGTTGATGTACCAGACGACGAAGTACGGATAGACCAGGGTGGCGGAATCAGCGGCGCGACCAAGGGTGTCGCGGGCGTTCGAGGGCCCGAGGAAGGGGATCACCAGATAGGGGCCGGGCGGGACTCCCCAATAGCCCAGCGTCTGGCCGAAGTCCTCGTTGTGGGCCTCCCAGCCGGCCTCCTTGGCCGGATCGAGACTGCCGCCGAGCCCGAGGGTGGTGTTCAGCGCGAAGCGACCGAGATCCTGGGATGCCTGCACCCACTTGCCCTGGAGCAGGTCGTTCAGGAAGACGATCGGGAAGCGGGCATTGGCGTAGATGTCGGTCAGTGCGGTCTGGACGATGTCGGGCAGGACGAAGTCCCAGCCGACCGCCGCGGGCCTGAGGACGTAGATGTCGGCCTTCTCGTTGAACCAGAACATGCCGCGGTTGAACCCCTCCCAGGGGTCCCACACGCTGTCGGCATCCACCGGCTCCGGCGGTTCCGGCGGTCCCGCGGTGCTGGCGCACCCCATCGCGATGACCGCCAACACGACA
>JBHHVG010000406.1:0-3614 GCA_046754165.1 Myxococcota bacterium | reverse complement strand
CGTGCCTGAATTCCGAGGCAGCCCGATGGAGGAGTGGGTCGCGGGGGCACAGGCCTCGCTGCCGGCATTGCGGTGCACGGTCTCGCTCAGCGACTGGGATGACTTCCGGGCCTCGGGCTCGCCCCAGCAGCGCCTGCCCAAGGTCTCTCCCTCGGACCCCGTCCAGATCCAGTACACGTCGGGGACCACCGGCGCGCCCAAGGGAGCGGTGCTGCACCATCGCGGCCTCACCAACAACGGGCGGCTCGTCGTCAGCAGCTTCGGGGTCGAGCCGGGCGAGGCCTTCCTGAACCCCGCCCCGCTCTTCCATGTAGCCGGGTGTGTCGTCGGGGTGCTCGGTTCACTCGCGTGCCGCGCCGAGCTCGTGCAGCCGGTGACCTTCGATCCGGGTCTCGCTCTCGCGCTGTGTGAGTCCCTGCGCGTAACGGCGATGGGGGGCGTGCCCACGATGCTCATCGCCATGATGGAGCATCCCGACTTCGAGCACCGGGATCTTTCATCGCTACGAACCGTCGGCATCGGCGGAGCGGCCGTCCCGGCAGAGCTGGTGCGCCGCATCGAAGCCGCGCTGGGGGTCGAGTTCATCGTGCTCTTCGGGCAGACCGAGGCGTCCTGCTCGATCATGAAGACGCGGCCGGGCGATTCGCCCGAGGACAAGGCCGAGACCATCGGGCTTCCGCTCCCGCAGACCGAGGTGCGGATCGTCGATCCCGAGACGAACCTCGTCGTCGAGACGGGAACGCCCGGCGAGATCTGCGCCCGCGGCTACGGGGTGATGCACGGCTATCACGACGACCCGGAGGCGACGTCTGCCGCCATCGACGCGGAAGGCTGGCTGCACACAGGCGATCTGGGCACGATGGACGAGCGGGGCTACTGCAAGATCGTCGGGCGCATCAAGGACATGATCATCCGCGGAGGCGAGAACATCTACCCGCGGGAGATCGAGGAGCTGCTCTTCGGCCACCCCGCCGTGGGAGACGTCGCGGTCGTGGGAGTTCCCGACGAGAAGTGGGGCGAGCAGGTCATAGCCTTCGTGCGGCTGGCACCGGAGGGCCGGGTGAGCGCACAAGAGCTCCATCGGTTCGTGCGCGCGCAACTCGCGCCGCACAAGACACCGCGGGAGTGGGTCTTCGTCGACGAGCTTCCCATGACTGCCTCGGGCAAGGTCCAGAAGTTCGCCCTGCGCGAGCGGTTCTTGGCGGAGCGGGCGAGCGGGTAGGCAGCCGTCGATGCTCAGCGGCCCCGAAACTTCGGCGGGCGCTTCTCGAGGAACGCGCGAGCCGCCTCCTGGAGATCGCTGGTCCCCATGGTGGCCGCCTCGAGGAACATCGACGTGTCCAGCGCCAGATTGACCTGGTCACGCAGGATCTTGTTCATCGAGTACTTCGTCCAGCGGATCGCCATGGGCGCGCCATCGGCCAGGCGACGGGCGAAGGCGGTCGCCTTCGGCAGCACGTCGTCGACCGGGAGCGCGAAGTTCACCAGGCCGATGCGCTCCGCCTCGCGCCCCGTGATCCAATCGCCGGTGAACAGGTATTGCTTGGCTCGGGCCATGCCCACCAGCATCGGCCAGATCACGGCGCCTCCGTCGCCGGCCACGAGACCCATCTTGACGTGGGTGTCGCCGATTCGCGCCGTCAGGGCGACGAAGGTCACGTCGCAGAACAGCGCCAGCGTCGCCCCCAGGCCCGCGGCGTCACCGTTCACGGCCGCGATGATCGGCTGCTCGACGTCGAGCAGATGGTTGACCAGGCGACGCACGCCGTTGAAGGGGATGCGCGGTCCGGTTGGGTCGAACTCGCCGGAGTCCATCGAGCTCGCGTCGCCACCCGCGCAGAACGCGTCGCCGGCGCCGGTCAGGACGATGGCCCGAATGTCGTCGTCCTCTGCGACGTCCCGGAACACCGTCTCGAGCTCGCGATGCATCGCGTCGTGGGCCGCGTTGCGGCGCTCGGGACGGTTGAGCGTGATGGTGGCCACTCCGTCGTCGTTCGCGACATTCAGAAAGCGGTAGTGGTCGTAGTCGGTCATGGCTTCCTCCGGGCGGAATCGGTGTCTCGTGTCGTGGTCGTGGGTCCGGCGCGGTGGCACCCACGCGCCGGCATCAAGGACTGAACTCCCGGCCCAGCAGCTTTCGAGCCAGGATCAGCTTCTGGATCTGGGCCGGGCCGTCGCCGATCTCCCAACCGATCACGTCGCGCATGCGCTGCTCGATGGGCAGATCCCGGGTGTAGCCGTAGTGACCGTGCAGGAGCAGGCACTCATGGATGATCTCGACGCAGATCTTGGGGATCCACCACTTCGACATGGCGCCCTCCACGTCGCATGGCTGCCCCTGGTCCTTCTGCCACAGCACCTTGTAGGCGAGCCAGCGGGCCGCCTCGATCAGCGTTGCCGCCTCCGCGATCGGGAAGGCCACGCCCTGGAAGGTAGAGAGCGGTGCTCCGAACTGCTTCCGTCCCTTGACGTGCTCGATCGTCTCGTCGAGCGTCTGCTGTGCCGCGCCGAGGCACTTGAGCGCGATGAACGCCCGGTTCAGGTCGAAGAACTCGCGGATCATCGGGAAGGCCCGTCCGGGCGAGCCCACGAGATCGGTCGCTGGCACCCGCACGTCATCGAGGAAGAGCTGGCCGCGCGGAACGGCGCGGCAGCCCATGTCGTCATGGGCGTGGAAGCGGAGGCCCGGAGTATCGCGTGCGATCAGGAACGCGGAGAGCCCGCTCCAGTCGCTTCGCGACGGGTCTGTGCGAGCGAAGACGTAGAACACGTCCGCGTTCAGGAACGAGACCGAGTTCTTCTCGCCGTTCAGGACGTAGTGGTCTCCGCACTTCTCTGCTCGTGTGCGGATGGATCCCATGTCCGAGCCGGCGTCGGGCTCGGTGAGCCCGAGACCGATCATCTGCTTTCCGGACTGGAGTCCAGGGAGCCAGCGCGCCTTCTGCTCCGGCGAGGCTTCGGAGATGAACTCTCGAAAGGTGAAGGGGCCGAGGCTCGGCAGCACACAGTTGAAGTCACCGCGGGCCACCTCCTCGGCGACGATCCCCGCAGTGACGAACGAGGCGCTGTCGCGATCGACCTCGCCGATCCGCTCGATCACGGCAACGATGCGATCGCGCGGGTAGACGCCGCTGTCCCCCTCGGCGTAGTGCGGCAGTAGCTCTTCGAGGGAAAACTTGCGCAGGCTGTCCCGAAAACTCTCCTGCTCGGGCGTGAAGCGGAAGCTCAGCACCGTGTCTCCGTCCGCGGCGAACCGGGGCGCTCGCGAGAATAGATCCTAACATCTTGACACAATACCATCAATTGTTAACATGACCGGCATGGCTGCAGAAGCCGAAGAAGCCAGGACACCGCCCGATTCGACCCGCGGCACCATCCTGGAGGCCGCTCGCGGGCGCTTCCTGCGTTTCGGCCCGCGGAAGACGACGATGGACGAGGTGGCCCGCGCCGCCGGCTGCTCCCGGACGACCCTCTACTCCCACTTCCGGAACATGGAGGATCTCTACGGGAGCCTCCTCGAGCAGGACGCGGAGGCCTTCATCCGCGACGCCTCCGCGGCCGTCGAGAGCGCAGCGGGCGCCGGGGCCAAGATCCGCGCCATGGTCGACACCACC
>JBHHVG010000405.1:0-3615 GCA_046754165.1 Myxococcota bacterium | reverse complement strand
GCCGTGGCCAGGGCCAGCGCCAACCCCGTCGCGTTGCGGCCGCGCAGGCCGCCGGCGTCTCCGAGGCTGTGGGCCACCTCGGTCTGCGTCCCGATGCCGAGAAAGTTGAAGACCCAGAACACGCTGGACAGCAGGGCCGTCGCGGCCCCGAGCGCCGCCAGCGGCGCAGCGCCGAGGCGCGCGATGAAAGCGGTGTCGGCGACTCCGGTGAGCGGCTCCGCGATCAGCGAGATCAGAACCGGGAGCGACAGCCCGACGAGGGTCCGGTGCGGGTGCCGGACGAAGGGATGTCGATCGGGCGCGTCGTTCGAAGTGCTCAGGGGCCCTCGCCGCGCTAGCTGTAGCGGGCTTCCACGCCCTTGGAGGCTCCGTGGTCCGCCGCCGCCTCCCGCAGGTCTGCGAGGAACCGGTCGGCGACGTCCGCGTGGGCCGGCGAGATCATCATGTGCAGCGCGTCCGGGTTGTTCTGGCGGTCGAGGTGCCAGCCGCGCTCGTCCATGACGTCGCCGACGGCGGCGATGTCGATCGTCGTCGAGCCGAAGGACATCACGCTCATCACCGGATCCGCCCAGACCGACAGCTCCGGGATGGCCTCGATGCCGTCGCGCAGCTTGCGCGTGGTGTCGCAGATCGTGCGGGCCAACTTCGTGTAGCCCTCGCGGCCGAGGAAGTTCATGATCGCCCAGGCCGCGGCGATGGGGGCCGCCGGGCGCGCGCCCGCCATGGCGAAGGATCCGTACAGCCCGCCGGGCCACTGGTCGTAGACGAAGAGCTGGTACTGGTGCAGGTGCGCCTTGCTGCGGTGCGTGATCGTCGACGCGCCCTTGGTGCAGTAGCCGTACTTGTGGACGTCCGCCGAGATCGTCGCCACGCCGGGCACGCGGAAGTCGAACGGGGGGATCGCCTCGCCCAGCTCCTCGAGGAAGGGCAGCAGGAACCCGCCGAGGCAGGCGTCGGTGTGGAAGTTGATCTCCCGCTCCGCCGCCAGGGCGGCGAGCTCCGGGATCGGGTCGACGACGCCGAAGGGGTAGTTCGGCGCCGAGCCCACGACCAGCGCCGTGTCGTCTCCGATCAGCTTCGCGGCTGCGGCGACGTCGGCCCGCTTGTCCGCGCCGACGGGGATCTGGACGAGCTCGAGGCCCATGTAGCTGCAGGCCTTGGCGAAGGCCGGGTGGGCGGTGCAGGGCGCCAGCAGCCGGGGCTTCAGGATCCCCTTCTCGGCCCGCGCGCGGTCGCGCGCTGCCTTCACCGCCATCAGGATGCTCTCGGTCCCTCCGGAGGTCATGGCGCCGCCGGCGTCCTCGGGCGCGTGCAGCAGGTCCGCGGTCATGGCGCAGACCTCGTCCTCCATGCTGCGCAGGCTCGGGAAGCGGAAGGGATTGAGGGCGTTCTCGAACAGGTAGAGCTCGTTGGCCGCCCGCAGCATGTCGTCGACTTCCCGGCCGGCCGGATAGACGAGGCTCCACGTCCGCCCGCCTTCCCAGTCGGCGTCGTCCGCCTTGCGCTCGCGCATCCGCTCGAGGATCTCTTCTTGGGGGGTGCTGTGCTCCGGAAGCTTCATGGGGGCGCATGGTACCCCAACGGCCGCATCCGTCCGGGGGACACCGGGGGGCCGTGCGCGCGGGCGCCCGTCGGGCTGCGCGTCAGTAGCGCTGCCACTCCCGGGCGCTGTCGTAGGCCGACCACACGCACAGCGCGTGGATCAGGAAGCCCGGCACCAGGATCAGGGAGTAGCCGGCGGCCGTCGCGACGAACCACAGGGCCCCGGCGAACAGGCGCCCACAGTAGACCTGGCCGAGGCCGGGGAGCAGCACCGAGAGCACGGCGGAAACGCCGGGGCTCGGCGCGGTGGGCTCGATGAGATCGTACTCGCGATCGGTCATGGTCGGGTCGCTCCTTCTGCGGTGCTCGGCCACCGAAAGAGCAAGTCGCGTGCCAGCCCGAGGAGCGACGTCCCGGCCTCTGGGGAACGCCGGCGCCCGCTGCGATGCAGCGCGTCCCCTGCACTGCAGCGTCCGGGCTGCACGTTCGCCCGGTCGGGCCTCAGAAACCCTCGACGCGATGGAGACGTCGCCACATCAAAGCGGGAAGCCAGCGCCGGACCCGCCAGGCGAGCTTGGTGCCGCGACCCGGGAAGACCCAGAAGGAGTCGGATTCCAGGGTCTTCTCGATCTCTGCGAGCACCTGCTCGGGCTGGATCGGCGGCGCCTCGTCGAAGATCTTCGGCCAGGCCCCCTTCGCCTGGTCGAGCAGCGGCGTCGCGACCGGCGGCGGACACACACACGCGAAGCGCACGCCCCTGCCGCGGTTCTCGTGGTAGAGGACCTCACTGAACGCGACGACGGCGAACTTCGAGGCGTTGTAGGCGCCCAGCAGCAGGACCGGCAGCCAGCCCGCCATCGACGCGAACTGGATGAAGTCGCCGCGTCCGCGCTCCAGCATGCCCGGGAGCGCGAGCCGGGTGACGTTGACCACCCCGCCGTAGTTGATGGCCATGATGCGCTGGATGACCTCGAGATCCTGATCGAGGAGCTTTCCGGTCGGCATGATGGCCGCCGCGTTGTAGACCCGGTCGATGGGTCCCTGCTCCGTCTCGACCTCCTTCAAGACCGCCTCGACGGCGGCGGCGTCGGTGACGTCCAGGGTCCAGGTTCGGATGCCGGGCTGGCCCTCGGCGGTGACCCGCAGCCCTTCGCCGTCCACGTCCACCGCCGCCACCTGGGCGCCCGCGGCGGCGAGCTGTCGTGCGGCGATCCGGCCCATGCCACTGCCGCCGCCGGTGATGAATGCGACCTTGCCTTCGAATGCCATCGGAGCGTCTCCTCTCTTGTATGGGAGCCGACGATTCTAGGCGACCCGCCCGGCCGCTGGGGCCCCGGGGGGCCATCCCCTACCCCGGAGGGCCCGGCTTGACCGCATCCGGCGCGATCGCTATCCAACAGCGCTCCACCCGGTATCGACCCCTTGGCCCGAGGAATCCCATGCCCCGCATCTGCGATCTCACCGGCAAGGCTTCGCAGTTCGGCCACAACGTGGCGCACTCGAACCTCAAGACGAACCGGCGCTTCGCTCCCAACCTCCAGAAGGTCACGCTCCACAGCGACGCGCTGCGGTGCGGCGTCAAGCTGCGGGTGTCCACCCGGGCGCTGCGGTCGGTGCAGCACAACGGCGGCCTGGATCGCTACCTGCTGAAGACCGACGATGCCAAGCTGGCCGAGACGGCGCTGCGGCTCAAGCGGAAGATCCGCAAGGCGCTGAACGGCCCGAAGAGCACGGCACCCGCCCCGAGCTGACGTCCCGGGCCCCGCCGCCGCGGCTGGGGATTACTTCTTGTAGCGGCGCCGGTAGCGGTCGATCTTCCCGTCGGCGTCGACCTCGCGCAGCTTGCCCGTCCAGAAGGGGTGGCTGTAGGACGAGATCTCGAGCTTGATGACGGGGATCTCCTCGCCGTCCACCTCCCGCGTCTCCTTGGAGGTGATGGTCGAGCGCGACACCCACTCCTCGCCCGTCGCCGAATCGACGTAGAGGACCTTGTGGTAGTCGGGATGGATGCCGGCCTTCACGTCGACGCGTCCCTCACCAGCTCGACTTGCGGACGCCCGGGAGCTGGCCCTT
>JBHHVG010000404.1:0-3627 GCA_046754165.1 Myxococcota bacterium | reverse complement strand
AGGGGAACGATCTGCTCTCGACGCGTCTCGCGCGCGGCAAGGATCTGTTCTTTCATCTCGACGGCGCGCCCGGCAGCCACGTGGTCCTCCGCACGGAAGGCCGGTCCGACCCACCCGCGGAGGCGATTCTCGACGCCTGCGAGCTGGCGGTTCACTACTCGAAGGCGAAGAACGCGACGCGGGCGGACGTCCACGTCGTGCCCATCAAGAACGTGAAGAAGCCCAAGGGCGCCAAGCCCGGTCTCGTGATGGTGCACGGTGGGAAGACGATCCACTTGCGCCGTATGCGGACGCGGCTCGATCGGATCCTCGCCTCCCGCTTGGACGAAGTGTGAGGGTGTTCGCGCGGCTGGCGATGCGGCCTCGACCGCCGCGGCGGCGGAAGGTCGGCCTGCTCTCAGCGGGCTTCGATCAGGATCTTGAGTGATCCGGGCGCGCCCGCGAGCTCGAGGGCGCGGGCCGCGTCCGGCAGGGCGACACGGCCGGTGACGAGCGGATTCACGTCCACCGCGAGCGCTTCGAGGGCGCGCAGGGCGGGCGGAAAGGGCCCGCAGCGGGAGCCGACGATCTGGATCTCGTTGATCACGACGGGTGCGAGGTCGATGTTGGGCGCCTCGGCGACGGTGCTCTTCAACACCAGCGTCCCGCGAGGCCGAACACTGGCGACCGCGCGCTCGAATCCGGCCGGGCTGCCCGTGGCCTCCACCACGAGCGGAGCCCGCTCGGGGCTCCAATCGGAGAGGAGGACGGTTGCGATGCCGATCCGCTCGAGGATGGCGAGCTTCGACGGGTGCTTCCCCACCGCGAGCACCCGTGCGCCGGCACCGGCGAGCACCTGGGCCGCGAGCAGCCCGAGCTTGCCGTCCCCGAGAACGACGCAATCCTCGCCCGGTATGACGTCGACCTGCTCGAGGATCTCGTAGGCGGCGGCGAGGGGCTCGGCGAACACCGCGGCCTCGTCCGGGACGGAGTCGGGAACGGTGTGCAGGTTCGCGACCGGAATGCGCACGAACTCGGCGAACGCGCCGTCCGCGTCGAGAATTCCGAGGACGCGGCGCGAAGGGCAGTGGCGCCGCAGCCCGGCCTTGCACAGCGGACAGTTCTCGCAGGCGAAGTTGATTTCTGCGACGACGCGGCGGCCCCTCAGCTCGGCCGGACCGTCGGCCACCGTTCCGACGAACTCGTGGCCCAGGATGCCGCTGAACCCCATGTATCCCTTCACCAGCTGGAGGTCCGTGTCGCAGACTCCGGCCAGGGACACACGGACGAGTGCCGAGTCGTCGAAGGGCGCCGGCTCATCGAGTTCGGCGATCCGGGCGTTTCCGCCTTCGAGATGGAGCGCGAGCATGGCCGCGCCCGATCGTCGCAGATGCGGGAGCTGGCGCCAACGGGGTGGTCAGTGGCAGCTCCCCTAGCGCTCTTCCTTTAGCAGAATCTCGCCGAATCGCTCCGGGTGGAGGGCTCGCACGTCCGAGTAGAAATCGCGGATCTGTTCCATGTCCTCGCGCACGTTTCCGGTTGGGATGATCTCCGGACCGAGCCCGCCGACCTTCTGCGCGTAGTCGAGGTAGCCGAGCACGATCGGAACCCGCGCAGCGAGGGCGATGTGGTAGAAGCCCGACCTCCAGTGCGCCACGTAGCTGCGGGTCCCTTCCGGAGGCACGGTCAGAACGAGCGAATCGACGCGATCGAACTCTCCGGCCATCTGCTCGACGCGGTTGCCGGAACGGTTGCGACGAACTGCGATCCCGCCCAGGGCCCGCATGATCGGTCCGAAGGGCCCGCGAAAGAGGGAGTGTTTCCCCATCCAGGCCACCTTCACTTCCAGATGCCAGGCGATGGCCAGGAAGAAGAGGAGGTCCCAGTTCGTGGTGTGTGGAGCTGCGATCAGGACGTATTTCGCCGCTGCCGGACGATCGCCCTCGGCCGTCCAGCCCGTGCAGCGAAGTAGCAGTGTTGACAGAAACCGCTTCACCGCCGCAGGGTAACACGTATCTCCACCTGACGACCCAGTGACCCGCGTCCATCGATCTCGGGTAGATTCGAGGCGCACCCGCCAAGAGGACGGCCGTTGCTCTTCAACTCCCTGGATTTCGTATTCTTCTACGCGATCGTCTTCGCCGCCTACGCGCTGCTGAGACGGAATTGGGCCGTTCGCAAGGGCCTGTTGCTGCTCGCCAGCTACTGGTTCTACATGGCGTGGAACCCGCCCTACGCCGTTCTGTTGATCTTCTCGACCGGCCTGGATTTCGTCGCCGGCCAGCGAATCTCGCGATCCGAGAACGCGCGGGAGCGCCGGCTCTGGCTCGTCGCCAGCTGCGTCGGGAATCTCGGCGTCCTCTTCTTCTTCAAGTACAGCGGTTTCCTGCTCACGAACCTCTCCGCGCTGACGACACCGCCGATGCCGGTTCCGGCGTTCGTGCGGGACGTGATCCTGCCGCTCGGGATCTCCTTCTACACCTTCCAGACGATGAGCTACACCATCGATGTCTACCGCGACCGCACCACCGCGACGGACAGCTTTCTCGACTTCGCTCTCTACGTGTCGTTCTTTCCGCAGCTGGTCGCTGGTCCGATCCTGCGTTCGCGGGAGTTTCTTCCGCAGCTCGTCCGGAACCACAGCGCCAGCGCGGACGAGCTGCTCTCAGGCTTCAACCTGATCGCCCGCGGTTTCGCGAAGAAGCTGTTGGGCGCGGACCTGCTGGCCGAATACGTCGACCTGGTCTACGCCGCACCCGGCGAGTTCGGCGCCTTCAACCATCTCCTGGCCGTCTACGCCTACGCCTTCCAGATCTACTTCGATTTCAGCGGATACACGGATATCGCGATCGGAACCGCGCGAACCCTCGGCTTTCGCGTCCCCGAGAACTTCCGCTTGCCGTACCTGGCCCGCGGTCCTGCCGACTTCTGGAGGCGCTGGCACATCAGCTTGTCTACATGGCTGCGGGACTACCTCTATGTCTCCCTCGGTGGCTCGCGAGGGTCTCGGGCAAAGACCTACCGCAATCTCGCCATCACGATGCTGCTCGGCGGGCTGTGGCACGGCGCCGGCTGGGGGTTCGTGCTGTGGGGTGCATTCCACGGCGCGTGGCTCGCGGCGCACCGGGCGGTGTTCCGTGACCGTGACGGCTTTCGTGTTCCGGCGGCGGTGTCGATCTTCCTGACCTTCCACGCAGCGTGCTTTGGCTGGGTGTTGTTCCGCGCGCGGACCCTCGCCGATGCGCTGGCAGTGATGCGGGGATTCACCGACTTCGATGCTCCGGTTCGCGAAGTGCCTCCGCTCGTGCTGATCGCGCTGTTCGCCGGCTTCGCGTCGCATGGCCTCGGTGCGTCGGAGCGACTCGCGCGGGCGTGGCGCGGCATGGCAGTCGATGCCCAGGTTGCCTACTGGATCCTGGTGACTGCCGGGATCTTCTTTCTGTCTTCGCAAACCGAGAAGTTCATCTACTTCCAGTTCTGAGGAGCGCGATGTCTGGGTGGTTTCAGAAGATGGCGAGTCCGGGAGCGGCGATGGCTCTGCTGCTCTGCGCGGTCTTTCCCTTCGCGTGGAATCGGATCTCGCCCCGCTTCGACGGGCCGCCGATCACGAGGCAGCTGACCGAGATCCGGCCGGAAGACGCTTTGACC
>JBHHVG010000403.1:0-3636 GCA_046754165.1 Myxococcota bacterium | reverse complement strand
CACGGCTTGCGCTCGGCGCGCTCGACCTCCGCGCGGTTGCGCTTCATCTCGGTGCTGATGGCGTAGTCGAGGGGCCCCTCGTTGCTGCCGGACTCGACGTTGCCCAGGCCCGGAATGCCCATCTTCCAGGCCGACGACTCCCCGGCCAGGCCCTCGAGCTTCGCCTGGGTCCGGGCCAACGCCGCCCGCGCCTCGTCGCGATCCCGCCGGGCTGCCTCGAAGCGGGAGCGCCATTCGGCCCGCGTCGCCCCGCCACGCACAACGGGCTCGACGACCAGTGAGTCGGGGAGCTTCAAGAGCTGGTCGAGGCTCACGATCGGCGCGGAGGCGTCTTCTTGTGCGGACGCCGGGGCCGGCGCGACCGCGACCCCGAGTCCGGCGATCGGGATGGCGATGCTGCGGCGTGTGCGCTTCCACCTGGACTGCAATGTTCCGCTCTCCCTGGAATTCCCCACCGTCGAAGCGAGAAGTCTAGCGAAATCACCGACCCGCAGATGAACGGGCTTCTGCCCGGACGATCGCGGTCAAGACGCAGGGCGAACCGCCGATACATATTGCGGAATCTTCGCCGGGGAACACCTCAAACCCAGCGGAGGGCGTGGGGCGATGGAACGGGAAAAGCTTTACCGACTCCTGCGGCTCGGAATCGAGAAAGGCGCATCGGACATACACCTCCAGGTGGGCTATCTGCCCCTCTATCGCTTCAACGGCGACCTGGTGGAGCTGCGCTACAAGGTTCTCACCGCCAAGGACACCGAGGCGATCGCGCGCATGCTGATGGAGGCCGACCCCCTTCATCAGGACATGGACTTCAACGAGATCGACCTCGCCTTCGAGTTGCCCAGCGAGGGCCGCTTTCGCGTGAACATCTCGCGTCAGCGACGATTCTTCAACATCGTACTGCGCGTCATTCCGCTCCAGATCCTGTCCTTCGAGGAGCTGAACCTCCCGAACGTGCTGCGGGATGTCGCCATGCTCCAGCGCGGCTACGTGCTGATCACCGGCTCGACCGGGATGGGAAAGTCGACCACGTTGGCCACGATGATCGAAGAGGTCAACCGCACCCAGAAGTCGAAGATCATCACGGTGGAAGATCCCATCGAGTTCGTCTTCACCCACGACAAGAGCATCATCACCCAGCGCGAGGTCGGAACCGACACCTCCTGCTTCTCCGACGCGCTGCGGGCCGCCTTGCGCCAGGACCCGGACGTGATCATGGTCGGCGAAATGCGCGACATCGAGACCGTCGACATGTCCCTCAAGGCGGCCGAGACGGGCCATCTGGTCTTCTCCTCGATTCACACCAGCGATGTCAGTTCGACGATCAATCGACTGGTTTCATTCTTCCCCGCCGATGAGCAGCTCAACGTGCGGCAGCGCCTGGCGGACAATCTCAAGGCCGTCATCTCGCTGCGCCTGCTTCCGAACAAGAAGGGGGCGGCCCGGGTTCCCGCCGTCGAGATCATGCGGAGCACGCGAACGCTCCAGGAGTGCATCAAGGACCCGGCCAAGACGAGTGAGATCGCGGAATTCATCGCCCGCGGCCGCTCCGACGGCAACCAGACCTTCGATCAACACCTCATCGACCTGATTCGCGCCAGCAAGATCTCCGTGGAGACGGCGCTCGGCGCGGCGACGAATCCGGTGGACCTCAAGACGAAGCTCTCCCTGGAGGGCGAAGATCCCGACGTGTCGGCCGAGAGCGGGCCCGTACAGGGACCGTTCGAAATCGAATCGGACACGCGCTTCTAGGCGCGGAGGCTATTCGTGACTGGCGCACCGCACAGCGACGACCAGACCGCGGGGACCCGGACGACCTCGGTTCCCGAGACGCAGGGCCTGGCGACCGCGCTGCGGAACCTGGCGTCGATCACCGCCGAGCAGGCCGGAGGCGGGCTCAGCCTCGTCTTCGCTGCGGCGCCCGGTGAAGACTCGCGAAAATGCGCCGCGACGCTGCGCACCGCCGCGGGCTTCGCCACGCCTCAGGCGGCGCGCGAAGCGGCCCAGATGCTGCTGCCGCAGGTCCGCAACGCCCTGGGCTGCCAGACGCGGGAGTCGCTCTGCGCCCTGCCCTCACTCGGCGCGCGCGCCGCGGGCGGCCTCGAGATCTACCCGCTGGCGCACGACGGGCGCGCGCGCGGTGCGCTGGTCGTCGGAATCCCAGAGCCTCTGTCTGCCGAGCGGCAGGGATCCCTGTCGGATTCGGTCCGCTATCTGAGCTTGTTGCTCGATCACGCCGACCTCGCCTTCCATCGCAACACCGCTGTGGAAACACCTGAAGACGACGACGCACCGGTCGACCAGAGCGAGGAGGTGCTGAAGCTCTCGGAGGCGCTGTTTGCCCAGGACATCGAGCTGCTCCGGAGCAACGAGAAGCTCGGAAAGATCGAGAAGCTCAAGAACGACTTCATCGAGAAGATGTCCCGCGAGCTCCGTACGCCGCTCAACAGCATCATCGAGGGCATCATCTCGGTGCTGACCGGTGAGAACGACTCCCTTTCGGATGGTGCGAAGCAGACCCTGCGCTCCGCCCTGGACGAGGGATCGGCGTTCCTGCGGACCCTCCAGAACATCCTCGATCTCTGGCGGATCAAGCAAAACGAGCTGCCCGTGGAGATCCACGACATGAATTTCCGCGAGACCGTCGAGGAGGCGATCTTCAGCATCCAGGACGGCATCGGCGAGAAGCCCATCGCCGTCGAGCAACACATCCAGGAGCCCTTCCCGAAGATTCGGACGGACCTGACGAAGATCAACCAGATCCTCTTCCTGCTGCTCGACAACGCGGTGAAGTTCACGCCCGAGGGCACGATCGAGATCCGCGCCTCGGTGGACGACAGCGATCTGCTCTTCGAAGTCCAGGACACGGGCGTCGGCATCTGCGCCGACGACCAGCAGTACATCTTCGACGAGTTCTTCCAGGTGGACGTGGCGTCGTCCCGGACCTACTCCGGCGCGGGGCTGGGCCTCGCCCTCGTGCGCGACCTGATCGTGCTGCTGGACGGCGAGGTCGCGGTCACCAGCGACGTGGGCCGGGGCAGCAACTTCTCGGTCCGGATTCCGGTCCAGCTCGCCGGCTGACCTTCACGCCCGGATCTCCCCGCCCGCGGCGGAGCCGGGGTTGATTCCCAACGTTTCGATGGACTCAGGGGGGCGCTGCGACAGCGGAACCCGAGACTATTCGGCGTCGACCTCGGCCGGGTAGTCGGGCTTGATGAAGCCGGCGGCGATTTCCCGCAGGGAAACCACGACCTCCTTGTTCTCTTCGCTCTGGACCAGCGGCTTCGCACCGCGCTTCAGCTGCTTGGTGCGGATGGCGGCCATCTGGACCAGGTGGAAGCGGTTGGGAACCACTTTGGTGCAGTCTTCGATCGTGATGCGCGCCATGGGCTCTCCTGTGGCGGCAGGGTAGGACAGGGCCCAGAAGAAGGAAACCCCGGCCGACGTGGCCGGCCGGGGTCCCATGACCTTCGTCGATCGAAGGCCGGTTCGACGCGGTGCTAGCGCTTGCGGCGTCGAGCCTTCTTGCGCGTGGCCTTCTTCTTCGTGGCCTTCTTGCGGCGGCCCTTCTTCTTCGTGGCCTTCTTGCGGCGTCCCTTCTTCTTGGCGGCCTTCTTCTTGGTCGCCGTCTTCTTG
>JBHHVG010000402.1:0-3644 GCA_046754165.1 Myxococcota bacterium | reverse complement strand
GTGGCCCAGAGAGACATCGACGACTGCATCGTGATCGCCGACTCCACCGTCGGCAACACCCATCCGGCCGCGCGGGCCGCCACCGGCGCGGGCGTTGGAGCCGCGGTGGGTGCGGCGGTCGGGTCGGTGGTGGGCGCCATCCGGGGGAACCCCGGGAGCGGCGCGGCCATCGGCGCGGGCGGCGGCGGCACGGGGGGGCTGGCGCGCGGGATCCTGAAGAGCCGCAAGAACGACCCGGTGTTCCAGCGATTCGTGGAGCGTTGCCTGCGCGATCGGGGCTACGTGACGATCGGCTGGCGCTAGAGGCCCGCATCGTTCACGAAACCCTCTGCCGCGGCACTCTCTGTGACCTCCCGATGCCGCGTGCGCCGCGGCCTGCCCGTTCAGCGCAGGGGACTTGGCCGGAGACTGACTCTCCCCCCAAACCGGCGCGATCACCGCACGGGGCAAGCGCGCGCGTCCGGAGTCGTGCGCGCAGCTGGGTGGCGGGGAGCGCGACGCAGCCAGCGGCCCGCAGACGCGAGCGAATGCAGGTGGAGCTTTCCCGCCGGGCCCCTAGCAGCGGCGGCGCAACAAGCCGATGACGGCGAGGCCCATGCCGAGCAGGAGGCCCGTGGAGGGCTCCGGCACGATGGTGCTGACCTCGACCTGCGGGCCGAAGAAGTCATCGAAGCGGGGCCCGGGCCCGATGACGCCCGGCCCCGGCAGGGGCAGGAGCTCCGGCGCCGGCGGTGGCAGCGCGGTCGACGCCGTCGCGGCGAGCAACACGGGATCCTTGAATACGATCTCCCGGATTCGCTGGTCGACGTCGTCGAGGACGATCACGTCCCCGTAGGTCCGCGGGAAGCTCGGCAGCCGCGCGCGCTCGAAGATGCGCGGATCGCGCATGTACTCGACGCGCTGGAACAGGTGCTCGAGGTCGAGGAGTTCCGGCACGAAGCCGGCGGAGAAGTCGCGGGGCAGCAGCAGCGGCTGGTGCGCGAAGCGCGAGAGGCGGCGGGTGATGCGCACCGAATCGGTGGTGGACGTCGCGCCCTCCTCGGCCATCACCTTCACCATGCCCGGCGCGAGAATCCCGACGCCGATGAGCATCGGGAAGAACACGAATAGCAGCACCTGAACCGGTCGCGTCCTGCGATCGCTCCGCTCGGGCCGCTGCTCGGCACGTGCCATGGATTGCTCCCATCCGGCCGACGGTCCGGACGCCGGGCCAGCGCCTCGTGAAGCGGTGAGCCTCGACGGCCTGTCGGCGGTCTTCTCTTGGTCTATCGGGATGAAGCGGAGCGGGCTTTACCGATCGGAGACGCCATTCGCTCCAAAGCCCGCGTGAATTGCGGTGCGGAGCGGATACGCCTGCGGGCGAGCTCGGCACAGTGGTGCGTACCGGCTCACGCGAAGATTCCAGTGTGCTTGCAACCACCGCGACGGTTCTTGCGCGGTGTGAGTTTCTTGGGTCGTCGGCTTCCACGGATTGCTGGAAACGCGCCGTTCATTCCATGCCGCGTGGACGCGGACGCGCGCAGCAGAACGGCAACCACCGCGACAAGTGCGCGCCCCCGCTCTGGATGCCCGCTCTGGTGGATCGAGGCACGCCGTTTGCACACTACCGGGCCATGGGCGAATCGCTGAAACGACGCATCCGGGACCACGGCCGCCGGGACCGGCGGGACGCGTTCTTCGCCGATCGACTGCACGACGCGGTCCTTCGGATCGAGCAGGAGTTCCACGGAGATCACCGCAGTCGCCTGCTCGCCCTGGCCAGCGCCACCTTCGACCGGCACCTGGAGCTGCGCGACCACACCCAGCGGACGCGAGAGCGGATCGAACGGCTGAAGGAGGATCAGCGCATGTTGAGCGAGCTCTTCGCCCGCCTCGATCCGCGGTCACGAGGCGAACGGATCCACTGAAAGGTGCGGCTCGGGACCGCGGGGATCAGCCCGCCAGCAGGGCCCGCGCGATGGCCGAGATCTGGATCTCGTCGGTACCCGCGTAGATCTGGAGAACCTTGGCGTCGCGGCAGAGCTGCTCGACGTGGTACTCCGCCATGTAGCCGTTGCCGCCGAAGACCTGGACCGCCTCCATCGCGACCTCGACAGCGGCTCGCGCCGAGTAGAGCTTCATGGCCGAGGCCTCCGCGAAGCTCAGCGACTTCCCGGCGGCGATGAGCCCGAGGAAGCGGAAGACCAGGTTCTGCACGTTCAGGCGCGCGACCTCCATGCGGGCGAGCTTGTCCTGGATCAGCTGAAACTCTCCGATCGGACGCCCGAACTGCACCCGCTCCCTCGCGTAGGCGACGGACAGCTCGAGACACCGCTCAATGATGCCGAGCGCCATGGCGGCGACCCCAGAGCGCTCCTGCGAAAACGTCTGCTTCGCCCCCTGCCTCGACTGCTTCGCTTCACTCTCGCCGAGCAGGCGGTCCGCGCCAACGGCGACGTCGGTCACGAAGATCTCCCCCGTCGGCGATGAGTGCAGGCCCATCTTGCGCATGGCCTTGCTCTGTTCGAGGCCCTTCATGCCGCGGTCGAGTACGAAGGTCAGCGGTACGCGGTCCTTCGGATCGACTGCCTCGTCTTCGAGCTTGCAGATGAAGACGATCGTGTCGGCGTAGGGACCGTTCGTGATGAAGGTCTTGTTGCCGTTCAGGATGTAGCCGCCGTTGCCGTCACGTCGCGCGCTGGCCTTCATGCTGCCGAAGGCGTCGGAGCCGGAGCTCGGCTCGGTGATGGCCCAGGATCCGACCTTTTCGAGGGTGAGCAGGTCGAGGCCCCAACGCTCCTTCTGCGCGGTCGTCCCCTTGGACATGATCGCCGATGCCGTCAATCCCACGCTTACACCCATGGCCGTGACGAGGCCCGGGCTGTAGCGGCAGATCTCGATGATCGGGATCATCTGCATGGCCGCCGCGTCTGCACGCGCCGCGCCGTCACTGCTCTCGTGCTTCGGGGGCTTCTCGCCCGCCTTCTCCCGCGCGATCTGCTTCTCGAAACGCGAACGCGCCAGCTCGTCCATTCCGAAGGTCCGGATCAGCTTGCGCAGAATGTCGTACGGGGGCAGGTCGCCGTGCTCGAGCTGCTCGAGTTTCGGCGCGATCTCGGCCTCGACGAAGCGACGAACCGCATCTCGGATCATCCGGTGTTGCTCACTCCATTCGATCATGTCAGATCTCCTTCGCTCGCGTCGTCCGCCTCGGAAGCCGGATCGTGGACGGGTCACAGGCGCGCCGCCAACCGCCGCCCGCCTGTCGCGCGCGCGGTTCAGGACACCGCGGACCCGCTTCGCAGCACGATCTCGCTGATCTCCGCCGGCTGCATCAGTCGCATCGGGGGGCCCCAGAATCCGGTTCCCCGGCTCACGTAGAGCTCCGAGCCCTGCCGCCGGTAGCGCCCCGCGACGAAGGGAATGGCGATGCGGACCAGGTGCCCAAAGGGCCAGATCTGACCGCCGTGGGTGTGGCCGGAGAGCTGAAGGTCGATGCCGGCGCGGCGAGCCCGTCGGAAGGTGGACGGATCGTGGGCGAGGAGCACGGCGGGGCGGCTGGGATCGCGGCCCACCAACGCCGCATCGAGATCCTCGCCACCGCCACCGATCAGGCTGCCGTGGTGATCGTCGACACCGACCAGGTCGAAGCTCGCGTCGCCCTC
>JBHHVG010000401.1:0-3648 GCA_046754165.1 Myxococcota bacterium | reverse complement strand
CGAAGGCGAGCTGCGCGGCGCCGCGACCGCGCGGCTCGAGCCGACGCGCCACGATCTGGAGATCGCCACGCGCCTCGTAGACGCTGACATCGCCGTAGAGCAGCACCTCGAGCCCGTCCTCGGGCTCGAACTCCAGGCCGCGCGCGGCGCTGCGAAACAGCGCGCAGCGGACGCGGTGCGTCTCGTCCTTCAATGAGAAGTAGATGTGGCCCGAGCGCGCGATGTGGACGTCGGAGAGCTCCCCGACCACCCAGAGTCGGCCGACCCGCTCCTCGAGCAGGCGCTTCACCCCGCCGATCAGCTGGGCAACCGTGTAGACGACTTCGCGATCGGCGGCAGTGAGGGACATGCGCCTCGGTGCGTGGAGGCCGGCTACCGGGTGGCGGCCTTGGGCTCCTCGTCCTTCGACTGGGCGTGCAGCGTAGAGGGCTTCTCGCTGTTTCGCAGGCGATCGAAGTAGGTCCAGCTCTTCAGCACTTCGAGGGCCCGGACCAGCTGCACGTCAGAGCCCGCGGCACCGCTGGAGCGGGCCTCTCCCTCGTCGGAAGGATCCGCGTCCTCATGGGTGAAGTGACCCTCGAGGTCGGCCTCGCGGACGCGTCGCGCGCCCTCGGCCCGGGCGACCTCGACAGGCGGCTCGTCGTCGACGGCGATGTCGGGGACGATGCCGACCTCCTGGATCGATCGGCCACCCGGCGTGTAGTAGAGCGCCGTGGTGAGGCGCAGGCCGTTGCCCCCCTCGAGCGGGTAGACGGTCTGCACCGAACCCTTGCCGAAGCTCTTCTTCCCGACGACGAGCGCGCGGTGCTGGTCCTGGAGGGCGCCCGCGACGATCTCCGAGGCGCTGGCCGACCCCTCGTTGACGATCACCGTGATCGGATAGGCGGGCTCGGTGCCCGCGGCGTCGGCGCGGAACTCCTGGCGTTGCCCATCGACCCGCCCCTTGGTGTAGACCACGAGGCCGTCCGCGAGCCAGGTGTCGGCCACCTGGACCGCCTGGTTGAGAAGCCCGCCGGGATTGTCGCGAAGGTCGATGACGAGACCGCCGAGGGGCTGGCCCGCATCGGCGCGGAGTTCCTCGAGGACCCGCTTCAGGTCGCTCCCCGTGCGCTCCTGGAAGGCCCGGATCCGGACGTAGCCGTAGCCGGGCTCGAGCATGCGACCGCTCACCGACACGACCTTCACGACGTCGCGGGTGACCGTGAAGGTCTCGGGCTTCTCGAAGCCCTCGCGGAAGATGTCGATGCGAATCTGCGTGTCCTTGCGCCCACGCATCAAGTTCACCGCTTCGAAGAGCGTCATCGACTTGGTCGAACGGCACTCCTCGTCCCAGTCTTCGGGCTTCTCGGTCGGACAGATCGACACGATCTGGTCGCGCGCCTTGATGCCGGCACGGTCCGCGGGTGTGCCCTCGATGGGCGACACCACCTCGATGTAGCCGTCGCGGGTCTTGCTGATCTCGATGCCGAGGCCGTGGAACTCGCCCTTGGTGTCGACCTGCATGTCGGCGAAGGCGTCGGCGTCCATGAACGAGGAGTGCGGGTCGAGCTCCGACAGCATTCCCCGCACGGCTCCGCGCACCAGCCGGCGTTCGTCCACCGGCTCGACGTAGTTGCGCCGGACGAGCGTCAGCACGTTGGTAAAGAGGCTCAGCTCCTCGTAGCGGGTGGCGGCAGAGCTGCCCACGCTGGCCGCTGTGGCCGCCAGCACGGCCACCAGAATGCCCGAGAGGAAGGTGAGGAGGAATCGGATGCGGAGGCGCTGCTCGGGTTTCAACTGGGGCTCCCGTGACGGGTTTCCGGGCCCGCGGCGAGGCTACCGGGCGCGCGCGGGCACTGCTCTGGGATTTCGGCGAGCCGCGCGATCTGCTTGAAATCCCTGCAAGATTCTACCCTGATCCGGCCGTCCGGAGCCAGTCGCCGGGATCGACCGGATCGCGTCCGCGCCGGATCTCGAAATACAGCTTCGGACCGCTCAGGGAGCCCGTGTCTCCCACGGCGCCGATCACGGCTCCGGCGGGCACCCGGTCGCCCACGGCGACCGGCATCTCGGAGAGGTGGCCCAAGACGCTGAAGAAGCCGTCTCCGTGATCGAGGATCACCATCCGGCCGAAGCCGCGGAACCAGCCGGCGAAGCGCACGACGCCCTGGGCCACGGCCCGGACCGGCGCACCGCGGGGCGCGTCGTACTCGACACCCGTGCGGAAGGTCTCGGTGAAGAACTCGTCGTCGACGACCCGCCCGAAGCCCCGCGAGATGGGGGCGTCCACCGGCGGCGGCAGTCCGTGTTGCAGCGACGCAAAGGTCGGGCCCGAGAGCTCGAGCGGCGCATCGTCGTCCCCGCCGTGCAGGTTCGCCAGCGTCTCCTCCAGCGCCCGCGCGGCCTTCTCGAACTCCACGAGCGCCGCGCGTTCGCGCGTGCGGTCGGCGTGAAGGCGGGTGACCAGCTGCTGCCGCGCCGCCCGCTCCGCCACCAAGTCACGCGACCGCTCTCGCGCTTGCGACGCGGCCCGCGAGCTGGCCTGCGCCGCTTGACGCGTGCGCTCGCGGGCGGATACGAGTGCAGCGGACTGGGCGCGACGCCGCTCCAGCAGCTCCGCGTCGCGGCCCGCGAGCAGATGGAGCGCGCTGAAGCGCGCCAGGAACTCCTGGATCCCGGTCGACGAGAACAGCACGCGCAGGCCCGCGCGGTCTCCGGATTTGTAGAGCGCCATGGCCCGACGACCGAGAGCCCGCTCCGTCTGTTCCATCTGCCGCTCGATCTCGGCGGCCTCGCTCTCGACGGCCGCGTACTCCGCGCGGGCGGCCGCCGCGAACTCGCGCGTGACCGCGACCTCGCGATAGAGCTCAGCGGCCGAGCGGTCGAGGGCTTCGAGGGTCTCGAGCAGGTTGCGGTGCTTCTGCTCGTACTCCGCGACCCGCTCCCGGCTGTCGGCGATGGCGGCCCGCAGACGTTCGAGATCGCCGCCGCGATCCGCGACGGTGGCGGCAGGAGCCGCGAGCATCGCGAACCCGGCGACGAACAGGATGCGGCGACCGCGGCCGAGGCCCCGCGTGTCGCCCGGCGGGCACGTCACGCCCGGCGACTCCCGGCGACCGCCGCGACGGAGCCGATCCAACCAAGCGCGGTGCCCTGGGCGATTACCGCTCCCATCTCCCCGGCGCTGAAGAAGCGCGGGGACCCACCGAGGACGATCTCGAGTCCGAACTCGAAGCCCGGCAGGACGAGCCGGAAGATCCCGTAGAGCAGCGCCAGCGCCACGGCACCGCCGAAGGCGCCCTGGACGGCGCCCTCGATCAGGAACGGCGTGTTCATGAAGGCGCGGCTGGCGCCGACGAGAGCGAGTATGTCGAGCTCGTCGCGGCGCGCGTAGACGGCGAGGCGGATCGTGTTCGTCACGATCAGCAGCGTGGCCAGGGCGAGGATCACGCCCAGACCGATGCCCGTGCCGCGCACCAGGGCGACGGCGCGCAGGTAGCCCGCGACCCAGTCCTGACCCGAGGCGAGGTCGCTGATGCCCGGCAGTCCGGAGATCGATTCGACGACCACGCGCATGCCTTCCGGAGAACGCCGCTCGGACACCAGCTGGATCTCGAGTGAAGCCGGCAGGGGATTCTCTTCGAGGCCCTCGATGAGCGCCGCTCCGTG
>JBHHVG010000400.1:0-3666 GCA_046754165.1 Myxococcota bacterium | reverse complement strand
CCCTTCGCGGCTCAAGAATCTGCGGGGACGGTCCTCTCCCGCTCGAGAGTCAGCAGCCGGCTCCCGGCATCCGGCGCCGCAGCGCCCCGGGGCCGCAGCAGCAGATAGGCCAGCGGCGCGATCGAGCCGGTGAGCACGGTCGCCGCGACCCACGGCACGGGATTCGCGCCGCGGCTCTTCGCGTCGTTCCACATCCACACGCAGACCAGCGACAGCGCCAGAACCAGGTCGACCGCGACCTGGAGGGTCCACGGACTCGCCGAGAAGGCCGCGACGATCTCTCCGGGGGTTCCTCCAGTGGCGACGACCCAAGCGGTGAAGGCGACGAAATCCAACAGCACGACGAAGAGGCCGATCTTGATCCAGTTCATGAGGTTCTCCTGTGGTGACGCCCGCTCGTGCAGGCTGCTCGCCTGCAAAGCACATCGCGTGCCAACCGCTTCCGGTCCGCCGCGTGCGCCGGTAGCGCGGCGCGGCATACCGCCGTTGCAGGAACGCAACAGCTGTGGCGCATCCGCAGCGCCGATCCGGCGGTCAGCGCGCGTCGCCGGGCTGGGACTCCGGGCTCGGCCGCCGCAGGAACGGGCGCTCGACCAGGCCGTAGAGCGCGCAGGCGATCGCGAAGCCCACGATCAGGGTCCCGAGGAACAGCTCGGTGCCGCGTTCGAGACCGAGGGCCTCGAGCTTGTCGCGTACGACGATGTGAACCAGGTAGAGGCTGAAAGACACCACGCCGAGCGCCCGCAATGCGACCGTGGACATGATGCGGTCGAGCAGACGCCCCTTGCAGACAACGGTGCAGTAGATGATCAGCGCGCTGATGCCGCCGAAGAGCCCGGGCCGGCCCCAGGCCGAATTGCCTCCCAGCGCGCCGACCAGCGGAAGGTCGGCGAGAAAGCGCTCGTAGTGGGCCGGTGCGGTCGCGATCGGAAACGCCAGGAGGACGAGCCCGAGCGCGTTGAGTCCGCGGTTGACCCCGGGGATCGCCACCAGCCGCGAGAGTGCGGGCGAGGCGGTGGCGTAGGAGGCGGCCATGCCCGGCAGGAAGACACCGAGGTAGAAGGGCAGCCACTTGGAGTTTCCGCGGATGGCGAACACGTGGTGATCCAGATGGAGACTGGCCATCGCTCCCAGGAACAGCAGGCCCAGCACCGTGACAGCGATGTTGCGGCGAAAGATCCAGACGTGGCTGGCCGCGAGCAGCGGCAGCACGAGGTAGAAGAGCAATTCCTGGGGGATCGTCCACCAGATGCCGTTCGCCTCCAGAAAGACGAGGTGCCGCAGCAGCATCTCGAGGTCGCTGCTCTGCAGGAAGAAGACCACGAAGATCACGAAGTAGTAGCCGGGCAGGATCCGGCGCAGGCGCCGCGCGGCGTACGTTCGCAGCCGCCGCGGCCGCAGGGCGGCGTTCGGGTTCGCGGCGAAGGGGATCGTGAGCAGGAAGGCGCTGAGGGCGAAGAAGAGCCATACCCCCGCCGCGCCCTGCTTTGCCATTCCGAGAGCCGAAGTATGGCTCGCGATCACCAGGACGACCGCGAGGCCCCGGACGCCGTCGAGGGCGTCGAGGTTGCGGCCGACGCTCGGCCGCTTCTCGAGCACGTCTCGCAGCGCGTGGATCCGCAGCCACGGGAGCCGTCGCGCCCGCGCGGATTCGCTACGAATCGCAGGCCTGGAGGGACGCCGCGCCGGTGACGGCGTCCGCGAGGGTCCCGACGGAGATGGCGAAGAACGTGGAACGGTTCCAGGCCAGGAAGGCGCGGTAGTTGCGGTACACCAGGAAGGACGGGTCCGTGGCCCTGCGCGGCCGCACGATGGAGCCGCGCAGATCGGAAAGGGGGAGATCGCCGCCGCCGATGCGGCGGACGCCCCGCGCCTGCCATTCCACCAGCGGACTCCGGGCGCCTAGCGCCGCCTCGCCGGCCGCCAGATTGGCCGGAAGCGTCACCTGACGCCCCCACGTCTCGCCGCCCCGCCAGCCGGACTTCCGCAGGTAGTTCGCGGCCGTGGCCAGGGCGTCGGCCTCGTTCGCCCAGATGTCCTTGCGGCCATCCCCATCGTGATCGACGGCGAAGGCCAGAAAGGTCGAGGGCATGAACTGGAGCTGCCCCGTCGCGCCGGCCCAGGAGCCGACGAAGTCGGCGGGCTGGACGTGCCCCTCTTCGAGGATGCGCAGCGCGTCGAAGACCTGCGCGCGGAACATCTCGCTCCGCCGGGGATTGTGGGCGAGCGTGACCAGGGAGTCGATCACCGGAAAGGTGCCGACGTAGTCGCCGTAGTTCGTCTCGAGCCCCCAGAGTGCGACCAGGTAGCGCGCGGGGACTCCGTACTCGGCCGTGATCTCGTTCAGCAGGTCGGCGTGACTGATCATCACGCGCCGCGCCCTCTCGATGCGCGTCGGAGTCAGGCGTCGTTTCATGTAGCCGCAGAAGTCGCGGGCCTTGTGCGGCTGCTGGCCATCGAGCCGGACGACTTCGTCGACGAGCGTCACGTTGCCGAGGGCCGCCATCACGGTCGCGGGTTGGAGGCCGCGTTCGATGGCCTCTTCGCGGAGTTCGGCGAGCCAGGTCTCGAAGCCGGCGTCCGCGGCCCGGGTCGGCGCCGGGGCGCAAGCGATCGCGAGCGCGGCCAGGAGACCTGCTGTTCCGCGGGATGTTCCACGCGCGTGCCAGACGTTCGAATGCGTGACCAGGATCGCCTCCCGCCGGGATTGCGGTCCCGGGCGATCCTTTTTATCACGATGGCACACCTCGGTGCAGCCATCGCGGTGCCCGCCAACGGGAAATTCGCCGCTTCCATCTGCCGAGGAGGCTGGAGGGGCCGCCTCACGAGTCGGCAACCCGATGAGGACGGCAGCGAATGCGGGCCGATCGGGAGGGTCTTGCCATCTCCCGAGCGGCCGCGCCCGGCTGGCCTCGGATCGCGCCGGAAAGACCCCGCGGCCTCCCCCGAAGGCCGGCGTGCGCAGCTCGGCGAGGCGGGGCTCCGCCGCGCGCGAGGTGCGCGGCACCGGCCACAGGACTACCCTCGGGCTCCCGTTGGAAGCGACCCACGGATCCCGTCATGACCCGCGCCCGCGTCTCCCAGATGTTGGAGAAGGCCCGCTCGATCACGGGCTGCGAGGATTTCGGAGACGACAGCTTTCGCGAAGGGCTCGAGGTTCTCACCGCGTCCATCGAAGACGAGGCGCGCCTCAACGCCGTCGGCGATCGCGCCGTGTGGCGCCAGCTCACCACCTTCCTCGTGAATCGGCTCCAGATCGAGGACACCTACGCGCGGCATCCGGAGATCGACGAGCAGGAGATCGAAGCGCCCTGGTTCGGTCTCGGTCTACCGAGAACCGGATCCTCGGCGCTCAACAACCTCCTTTCGCAGGATTCGGGGCGCCGCTTCCTGCGGACGTGGGAGGCGGAGCGCCCGTGTCCGCCCCCCGAGGCCCACACGCCCGACGACGATCCGCGGGTGCTGGAGGTCGCCCGGGGCATCGAGTTGATGCACAAGCTCGCGCCGGAGTTCGCCTCGATCCACGAGACGACAGCGACCGGACCGAACGAGGACGGCGTCTTGTTGGCGCACGAATTCAAGAGCGCGCACCTGGAGGGCCTGCTGTGGGTCCCGCGCTATGCCGAGTGGCGCGCGGCGTGTGACATGAGCACGGCCTACCGTTAC
>JBHHVG010000399.1:0-3667 GCA_046754165.1 Myxococcota bacterium | reverse complement strand
GAGGAGACCCTGCGCGAGACCGTGTTGCGTGAGCGGCCCGACGCCTTCCCCGCCCTGTGCGTGGCCATCGACAAGATCGACAAGATCGGGGTGGACGCGGTGACCGAGAGCCTCATCGACCCCGAGGGCGGCGTGGGGCTCGACGCCGCGGCCGCGGAGTTCGTCGTGGGCTGGCTCGGCCTGCGCGACCTGTCCGAGGCGGCGAAGCACGCCCCGGCGAACTCGCCGGCGGCGGCGGACCTGGCGCGGCTCTTCGAGTGGATCGACGCCTACGGCCTGGCGGACCGGGTGGTCTTCGACGCCGCCATCGTGCGGGGCCTCGCCTACTACACGGGCATCGTGTTCGAGGCCTTCGACGCCGGACGTTCGCTGCGGGCCATCTGCGGCGGCGGCCGCTACGACCACCTGCTCGAGACCCTGGGCGGGCCAGCCACCCCGGCCGTGGGCTTCGGCTTCGGCGACGTGGTGATCGCCGAGCTGCTGGACGACAAGGGCCTGCTGCCGGACTGCGCGCGCTCGCTCGATGCCGTGGTTTTCGCGTTCGGCGAGGCCGAGCAGCCGGCGGCGATTCGCGTGGCGCGGGCGCTGCGGGAAGCCGACGCCTCGGTGGAGCTGGTGCTGAATCAGCCGAAGCTCAAACGCGTGCTGGCCGATGCCGACAAGGCCGGCGCCCGGCGGCTCTACATGATCGGCCCGGACGAGCGGGCCCGCGGCGAGGTGCTGGTGCGCGACCTCGAGAGCGGCGAGCAGACCAGCGAACCCCTGCCGGACTGACCCTCCGCGCCCGCCAACGGACGGTGCGCACGGCGGGCAAGCCGCATACAATGGGCGCGCCTTTGGCACCGACCCACCGCCGGGGGTCCACATGCGCGGTTGGACACTCAACGACAGCCTCGAACTCTACAACGTCCCGCACTGGGGCCAGGGCTTCTTCGGCGTCAACGCCGCCGGCCACGTGGAGGTTCGCCCGCGCGGGGAAGACGGGCCCGCGATCGACCTGCTCGACCTGGTTGGCGACCTCGGCCGACGCGGCCTGCGCACCCCCCTGCTGATCCGCTTCTCGGACATCCTGGCCAGCCGCATCGAGCGCCTGTCCGGCAGCTTCGCTCGGGCCATCGACGCGTACGGCTACAACGGCGCCTTCCGCGGCGTCTATCCGATCAAGGTCAACCAGCAGCGCCACGTGGTCGAGGAGATCCTCGAGTTCGGCGCGCCCCACCGCATCGGCCTCGAGGCCGGCAGCAAGCCCGAGCTGCTGGTGGCGCTGGCGCTGCTCGACACGGCGGGCGCCCTGATCGTCTGCAACGGCTACAAGGACCGCGCCTACGTCGAGACAGCGCTGCTCGGCCAGAAGCTCGGCCGCCTGCCGATCATCGTCATCGACCGCTTCCACGAGATCGACCTCGTCATCAAGACCTCCCGTGAGCTGGGCATCCGCCCGCACCTCGGCATCCGGGCGCGGCTCACCACCAAGGGCGCCGGCAAGTGGGTCGAGTCGACCGGAGACCGCTCGAAGTTCGGCCTGTCGTCGATCGAGATCGTCGATGCGGTGGAGCGCCTTCGCTCCGAGGATCTGCTCGACTGCCTCGAGCTCGTGCACTTTCACATCGGCTCCCAGATCACCGCGATTCGTGCCCACAAGGACGCGATCGCCGAGGCCAGCCGGATCTTCGTGGGCCTCCACAAGATGGGCGCCGCCCCGCGGATCCTCGATGTCGGCGGCGGGCTCGGTGTCGATTACGACGGCTCCAAGACCAACTTCCACTCCTCGAAGAACTACTCCATGCAGGAGTACGCCAATGACGTCGTGAGCTTCATACAGGACGCCTGCGACGAGGCCGAGGTGCCGCACCCGGACATCGTCACCGAGGCGGGGCGCGCCATGGCCGCCCACCACTCGGTGCTGGTCTTCGACGTTCTGGGCGTGAGTGAAATGCTGCCGGGCAAGCGCCCGCAGGCGGTGGGTGACGCCGACCCGAAGGTGCTGCAAGACCTGTGGGAAGTGTGGACAACGGTCACGCAGAAGAACCTCCAGGAGTCCTACCACGACGTGCTCCAGCTCAAGGAGGAGGCGTCCACGCTGTTCTCGCTCGGCTACCTCGACCTGGCCGACCGCGCCCGGGCCGAACGCCTCTTCTGGAGCTGTTGCGAGAAGATGCTGCGCATCGTGCGCGACCTCGACGCGGTGCCCGAAGACCTCGAAGCCCTCGAGAAGGGCGTGGCGGATACCTATTACGGCAACCTCTCGGTCTTCCAGAGCGCGCCGGACCATTGGGCAGTCAAACAGCTCTTTCCAGTGATGCCGATCCACCGCCTCGAGGAGAAGCCGACCCGCCGCGGTGTGATCGCGGACCTCACCTGCGACAGCGACGGCAAGATCAGCAAGTTCATCGACGCGCACGACGTGAAAGACGTGCTGGAGCTGCACCCCTGGAATGGCAGAGACTACTTCCTCGCGATGTTCCTCGTCGGCGCTTACCAGGAAATCCTCGGCGACCTGCACAACCTCTTCGGCGACACGGATGCGGTGCACGTTCGGCTCGACGACGAATCGGAGTACCGGGTGGAGCACGTCGTCGAGGGCGATTCCGTCGAAGAGGTGCTGTCGTACGTGCAGTACGACGCGCGGTCGCTGATCGAGCGGGTTCGGCGCACGATCGAGCGGTCGCTCCGGAAGGGGCAGATCACGCTCGAGGAGTCTGCGCATCTGCGGCGGCGGTTCGAGCAGGGAATGGTGGGATACACCTATCTCGACCGCGACTGACGCTCGGACCGAGCCGCGTCGTTTTCACCCGAGCGGACCCCCGGCGCACGGCGCCCGAGATTCGCCGTGACCTCCTGTGGCGTGCGGGCGCCAGCCTCGGAGCTGCACGTCGCGATTCGTGGAGGTGCTAGCGGCGGGTCGATCGTCCCGGTAGGCTGCGCGCTCCATGACGACCAGAAGCACGAAGACGGTTCGGATTCTCTCCTGGAACGTGAACGGGATTCGCGCCGCCGAGAAGAAGGGGTTCGGTGAGTGGCTGGCAACGGTACGCGCCGAGATCGTCGGGGTGCAGGAGGTGCGGGCGCTTCCGGAGCAGGTACCCGAGGCGGTGCGTAGGCCACAGCGGTTTCACGCGGCGTTCGCTGCTGCGGAGAGGAAGGGGTACAGCGGCGTCGCGCTGTACTCGCGGCGAGCACCGGATGGGATCGAGACCGAGCTGGGAAAGCGGGACTTCGACCGTGAGGGACGGCTGCAGATCGCCCACTTCGGGCGCCTCTGCGTGGCGAACGTGTACTTCCCGAACGGGAACGGGAAGGAGCGGGACAACAGCCGGGTGCCGTTCAAGCTGGACTTCACGCGGGCGGTGTTCGACCGGGTGCAGGCGCTGCGAAAGTCCGGACGGCGCGTTCTCGTGATGGGGGACTTCAACACCGCGCACAAGGAGATCGACCTGGCGCGGCCGAAGGCGAACCGGGAGACGAGCGGCTTCCTGCCCGAGGAGTGCGCAGAGCTCGACCGCTGGGCCGAAGCCGGGTGGGTCGATACGTTTCGCGCCTTCGAGCCCGGGCCCGATCGCTACACCTGGTGGAGCCAGCGCTTTGGGGTACGGGCGCGCAACGTGGGCTGGCGCATCGACTACGTGCTGGCGTCTCCGGCGGCCATGAAGTTCGTTCGCAGGGCCTT
>JBHHVG010000398.1:0-3669 GCA_046754165.1 Myxococcota bacterium | reverse complement strand
GGGGCTGGCCCTGGCGGAGCCGGTCGACCTCCTGGACGCCACCGCCCGCTGGATCGAAGTCGCCTTCGAGGTGTCGCCGCGAGACCAACCCGCCCGGGCCGCTTCGGTCTACACGCCGCGGATTCCCGCCTGGCTGGAGCCCGCCGACGAACCCGGGCTACTGCGCGTGACGATCGACCGCCAGCACGTCGAGCGCGCACTGTTCGGCGAGGACGAGCCGGTCTCGGGCAGCTTCAGCGACTTCGTCTGGATATTCGACTCGGCCAGCGGAGACGTTCGCAGCGCCGACCTCTCGGGCGAGCTGATGGTCGACCTCGACTGGGGGCTGTTCCGTTCCAAGGTGCGGGCGCCCATCCGAGTGGAGATGGCGACAGGGCGCCTCGCCGGCTTCGAACCGCCTCGGCGCTGGCTGGGCCACCAGCTCTTCCGCTTCTGCGACGAGCCCGCGAACTCCGGCTGCATCTTCGTTCCCGCCGTCGCCTACCGCGCCAACAGCGGATACGTCAACGCCATCGGCGAGCTGTTCGTGCGCCTCGGCGACCTGACCGTTCACACCTTCTCGCCTCTCGGCGAGGCCGTCTTCAGCGAGGCCGAGGGTCCGGCGGTCCGGCCGCTGGCCGGCATGGCGGCCGCGGATCCGCGGGACTGGGCGGCGACCCCGGCCGTCTCTTCGGCCCCGCCGGCCCTCCACTGAGCCGCCGCTTCAGGGGACGCCGGCCGCCCGGCGGATCGTGTCCATCAGCAGCCGCGTCCCGAGGCGAAGGTTCGCGGTGGAGATCCGTTCGTCGTGGCCGTGGACGCCGCCGACCTCCTCGGTGGTGAGCAACACAGGGGTGTAGCCCACGGCTGGCACGCCGTGGGCGCGGTAGATGCGGCTGTCGGTAAAGCCGGGTGAGATCATCGGCAGTACGACGCCTCCGTCGGTCTCGTTGGCGATGGTCGCCTCCACGTGCTCGAGCATCTCGCTGCGGATGTCGGAGACCAGGGGCTCGCAGGTGTAGACCACCTCGATATCCACCGATTCGTCGTCGATGACCGCGCGCATGTCCGCCAGGAACGCCTCAATGTCTTCGCCGGGAAGCAGGCGGCAATCCAGGGTGGCCTGCATTCGCGCGGGAATCACGTTGAGCTTGTCGCCTCCGTTGATCGAGGTGAGGCTCACGGAGTTGCTGACGAGGGCGCGCACCAGGTCGCTCGCGCCCGCGAGCCCCTGGAGGACGTCTGGGTCCGTGACGTCGACCTCGCTGGGGAACAGGCCCTCGCGCTTCAGCGTCTCGAGGGTGACCTGGGTCTCCGGGCGGAGCGTGATGCCCTGCTCGACGGCGGCGATGCGAGCCAGGGCCTGGGTCAGGCGCACGGCGGCGTTTTGTCGGTGGGGGAGGGAGCCGTGGCCGGGCCGGCCGGTCGCCACCAGTCGCAGCCACAGGGGCGCCTTCTCGGTCGGGGCGACGCCGAAGATCAGGCCGCGGTGCCCCATCAGCTCGCCGAAGCCGAAGGCGCCCTCGTTGATCACTCCGTCGGCCTCGAGTAGCTCGGGGTGGTGCTGCGCCAGCCAGTCCATGCCGAAGCTGCTGGCGCACTCCTCGTCGGCGACGGCGAGGAAGAGCAGGTCGCGCCGGTGCGGCACCCGATGGCGCTCGAACAACACGAAGGCCAACAGCTCCATCACGGCCATGCCCTTCATGTCGAGAGCGCCGCGCCCCCACAGCACGCCGTCTTTGTGCAGACCGTCGTAGGGGTCGACGCTCCAGTAGTCCCGCTCGACGGGAACGACGTCGATGTGGGAGAGCAGGACGATCGGCCGGGTATCGCTGCCGTTGGTTCCGGGGAGCCTCGCTGAGAGCGAGACACGGTCGTCGCCCGCGTCGTAGAAGGTGGGCTCGATGCCGTCCTTGCGCAGGATCCCGGCGAGAAACTGGGCGCCGGCCTCTTCGCCGCCGGGCGGATTCGTGGTGTCGATCCGCAGATAGGTCTGGAGGAGATCGGTGGCCTCGTGCTCGATGCCGTCCCAATCGACCGGAATCTCCGGGAGCTTGCCTGCGGAAGCCTGGCCGGCCATGGCGCCATGGTAGTCGCCGCGCGGCAAGATCGCCGCCATCTCGCCGTCGGCGCTATCCTGCGCCGCGATGCGAGCCGTCATTGGAACGCTGCTGGGCGCCGCCTTTCTCGGCGCCGTCGTCTACGCGACGCTCGGAGAGAGTCAGGTCTCCTGCGAGGTCTGTGTGGACTACCTCGGCGCCAACGAATGCCGCAGCTCCTCGGGCGTCGACCGGGAGACGGCGGTTTCCGGCGCGGTCGCCGCCGCCTGCGCCGTGATGTCCGGCGGAGTGACCGACGGCATCCGCTGCATGTCTACGCCGCCGCGCTCGGTTCGCTGCGACGACTGACACCGGCGGCAGCTCACCCGTGCCCCGCGGACGCGAAGGCTTCCGCCTCCGTCTCAGTCGGAAGGAGCCGGCGGATCTCCGAGCTGGCGGCGCAGCAGCTTGCCCGCCGCATTGCGCGGAAGGGAGGTGACGCGCCGAAAGGCCAGCGGGATCTTGTAACCCGCGAGCCGCTCCCGGCAGAACGCGGTGAGCTCCGGATCGGCGGGGGACGCGCCCGGCGCCAGCACGACCCAGGCCGCGGCCCGCTGGCCCCAGGTATCGTCGGGGACGCCCGCCACGGCCGCCTCGACGACCGCCGGGTGCAGGAGCAGCGCGTTCTCGACCTCGGTCGGGTAGATGTTCTCGCCGCCGGAGAGGATCAGGTCACTCCGGCGCTCGAGAACGCGCAGCCCCCCGTCCGGCTGTCGGACGCCCACGTCTCCGGTGTGCAGCCAGCCGCCGCGCAGGACGCGGGCCGTCTCCTCCGGTCGGTTTACGTAGCCTCGCATCACGGTGGGCCCGCGAACAAGCAGATCGCCCGCTTCTCCGTCGGGCAGCTCCCGATCCGCGGCGTCGGTCACCCGCACCTCGATCGAAGGCAGCGGATGGGGCGCGTCGGAGCTCGCCCCCGGCGGGCACGTGGCCACCTGCGAGGTCGCCTCGGTCAAACCGTAGGTCGCGGCGATGGGAAAACCCAGGGATCGCGCGCGCTCGACCACAGCCACGGGTGCGGGTCCGCCCCCGAGCAGCACGCAGCGGAGCTGGGAGGGAGCCGGTCGATCGCCCCGGTCTTCGAGCAGCCGGGCCAGCATGGTGGCGACCAGAGAGACGTGAGTGATCCCGTCGCGGTCGAGGGCGCGGTTGACGGCGGTCTCCTCGAATCGCTCGTGGATCAAGATCGTGTTCCCGAAGAGCGCGCCGCGCACGAGCATGGCGAGGCCGCCCACGTGGTAGAGGGGCATGCACGCCAGCCAGCGGTCGCGCGGATGGGTGCCCAGCCGCGCTCCAGCGGCGAGGGCGCTCGCAGTGAAGTTTGCGACCGTGAGCCCGGCTCCCTTCGCCTCACCGGTCGTGCCCGACGTGAAGAGCACGGCGAGGAGAGAATCGAGGTCGGAGCCCGCTGGCGCCGCCGGCCCGGCCGAGGACGGCGCCTCGAACGGGGCTGCGAGCGCCGCGATCCCGGCGGCGCGGGCCGCGCTGCGGGCGCGGTCGCCGAGGTCACCGGACTCGTGCACCAGCAGACGCGGTTGGGCGACCTCCAGCGGATGGGCGAGTTCGTGCGTCGTCCAGCGCAGGTTCAGGG
>JBHHVG010000397.1:0-3675 GCA_046754165.1 Myxococcota bacterium | reverse complement strand
GGACAGCGTGCCGAGGTCCAGTGCGATGGTGCCGTGCCAGTTCAGCGCGGCGGCGTTTGCCAGACCAGAAAAGCCGAGCAGCAACATTCCGGCGGCTAAGAGCCCTACGTACTTCCGCATTCGTGAATCTCCGATCGTTCGGTTGCGGCCCGGCCCCTTCAGCGAACCCGATTGATCACCGCATCGGCTAGTCGGGACCGTGCCTTGATGGGGTACCCCCACACGCTGTGCAAGAGGCCTCCCCTGGAAGGAGTGGACTGTGCCTGGAATCCCACCGATATTCCACCCTTTTTCGTCCGGTGGGCCAGAGGCGATCCATCCCCACGGGGAGTCCGCGCGTTCCACCGTGGCGATCGCGCCGCAGGGCGTGGGCTCCTACACTGGCGTCGCCGGACCTCCGCCGCAGGAGCGTCTCCGCGGCAGGCCGGGCCGGCGGTTCCGTGAAGCAGCCGCATCCACTCGGATGCGGGGAGGAGACGGCCCCATGGGCGATCCCAACGCCCCGGTTCTCGTCGGCGCCGCCCAGCTGATCCAGCGCGACGTGGATCCACAGCAGGCCCTCGAGCCGCTCGCGATGCTCGAGACCGTCGCTCGGGCGGCGGCCGAGGACGGCGGCGCGTCCGAGCGGGTCCTGGCGGACGCGGACACGATCGCCGTGGTGGACATCGCTGGTTGGCGCGCGGGCGACGCGCCGCGGCAGCTGGCCAGTCGGATCGGCGCGAAGCCGCTGCGCCGCTACACCACGGGCATCGGCGGCGAGCTCCCGCTGGTCGTCGCCAACCGGATCGCGGGCGAGATCGCCTCCGGAGCGGCTCGGGTGGCCCTGCTCGTCGGCTGCAACAACCTGAAGACCCTGCGCCGGGCCCACGATCAGGGCGTCGCGCTCGATTGGACGAAGGGCGGCGACGGCGACTCACAGCAGATCGGAACCCGGGAGCGGGGCAGCTCCGAGGTGGAGAAGCGATACGGCCTCGCGACGCCCCCCAGCGTGTATCCCATCTTCGAGAACGCCCTGCGCGCCCGTCGGGGCCTGGGGCTGGACCGGCACCGCGCGAGCATCGGCGCGCTGATGAGCCGTTTCAGCGAGGTGGCGTCGAAGAATCCGTACGCCTGGTTTCCGACCGCCCGCAGCGCCGACGAGATCACCGCGCCGTCGCCGACGAACCGGATGATCGCGTTCCCCTACACGAAGTACCTGAACGCGGTGATCGAGACCGACCAGGCCGCCGGCGTGCTGCTGATGTCCGCCGCGGCCGCGCGCGCCCACGGCATTCGTGAAGACCGCTGGGTGCACTGGTGGGGCGGGGCCCACGCGACGGAGCGCGCCTGGTACGCCAGCGAGCGCCCCGACTTCGCCGTCTGCCCGGCGCTGCGCGCCGCGGCGAGCGGTGCCCTCGCGCGCGCCGGTGTGTGCGAAGGGGACATCGACTACATCGACTTCTACAGCTGCTTCCCGGTCGCGGTCGAGATGGCCTGCGAGATGCTCGGCATCGACGAAACCGCGCCCCGTGGCCTCACGCTCACCGGCGGGCTTCCCTATGCCGGCGGTCCCGCCAACAACTACACGCTTCACAGCCTCGCGACGGCCGTGCAGCGCCTGCGCGACGACCCGGGCAGCAAGGCGCTGGTCACCGGCAACGGCTGGTACCTGACCAAGCACTCCGCCCTGGTGCTGTCGTCCGAGGCGAAGCCCGGCGCCGTCGAGACGGGCGGCGCCGCGGACACGCCGGGCTCCGGCACCGCGATCCCGATCGCCGAGGAGGCGTCGGGTCGCGCGACCGTGGAGACCTACACGGTCCTCTACGCCCGCGACGGTGCCCCGGAGCGCGGCATCGTGATCGGCCGCCTCGACGGCGGCCCGCGCTTCATCGCCAACACACCGGACGACCGGAACGCGCTCGAGTCCTTCGTGGCGGTGGAGAACGTCGGCCGTGCGGGCCGCGTCGAGCACCGCGACGGGCAGAACCGCTTCGAGCCCGCCTGAAGCGCGCCCTCAGTAGCGCGGCACCGAGGAGTCGACTTCCCGCGACCAGGCGTCGATGCCGCCGGACAGGTTGTGGACATTCGAGAATCCGAGCGCCGCGAAGCGCTCGGCCTCGGCTTGGGAGCGCCCGCCGTGGTGGCAGTGGAACACCAGCAGGGTGTCCCGCGGCAGCGCCTCGAGCCGCTTCGTCACGTCTTCGTTGATCAGGGTGGCGCCGGGGATGCTGGCCGTCGCGCGTTCTTCGGGAGTGCGCACGTCGATGAACTCGAAGCGCTCGCCGGCGTCGAGCCTGCGCTTGAGCTCTTGAACCGCCATGGGCTGCACGACCTGGGGCGCCTTGGGCAGCAGGACCTGGAATCCGGCCCCGTTCGGCGTGTCCGCCACGTCGACCCGCGCCTCGACAGCGCGAGAGGCCGTCGGCCGATCCATGTAGAGGGAGATGCCGTTGCTCGTCACCTCGATCTCGGCCTCGGAGACCGGCGCGAGAAAGAGGGAACTGCGGTAACGGGCGTCGATTCCCAGGTGGAGGTGGGTTCCCGCCGGCGCGTCGGTCGCTGCCCGGGCCAGGGCCAGGGCGGCGGCGTCGCTGATGCGGACGTCCGCCGATGTGATGCCGTCGAGGTCGATGCCGAGCTTCGCCGCCAGCTCCCCCGAGCCGTGCATCTCCTGGATGATGTCACAGCCGCCGAGGAACTCGCCTTTCACGTAGAGCTGCGGAATCGTCGGCCAGGACGAGAACTCCTTGATGCCCTCGCGCACGCCGTGATCCGAGAGCACGTCGACCGTGTGGTAGCTCGGCAGCAGGCCATCGAGGATGCCGATGACCGTGGCGGAGAAGCCGCATTGGGGTGTCTCGCGGTTTCCCTTCATGAAGAGCGTCACGTCGTTGCTCTCGATCAGGGTGGTGATCTGATCGCGGGTGGCGTCGTCCAGACTCATGGCGCTCGACCTCTTGGCGTGGGCCGCCCGGGGCACACGGGGGCTCGCGGCACGACAGGATAGCGCAGTCCCGTACCGGGGCCCCGGGAACGCGCCTCCCGCGCCGCGCCGCGCCGTGCTACACGGTTCTCCACCGCCCGCGACCCACACCGAGGAGGCCTCTCATGCCCGAATTCTGTCGGACCGAACGCGACGGTCGGATCTTCACGGTCACCATCGACCGCCCCGAGGTGATGAACGCCCTGCACCCGCCCGCCAACATCGAGCTCGGCGAGGTCTTCGACGCGTTCTGCAGCGACGACGAGCTGTGGGTCGCGATCATCACCGGCGCCGGCGACCGCGCCTTCTCCGCCGGCAACGACCTCAAGTACCAGGCGGCCGGCGGTGGCGAGCTCGGTGTCGCGCCGACGGGCTTCGCGGGGCTCACCGCCCGCACCGACAACCACAAGCCCGTGATCGCCGCGGTGGGCGGCGTGGCGATGGGAGGCGGCTTCGAGATCGCGCTGGCCTGCGACCTGATCATCGCCTCGGACGACGCGGTGTTCGCCCTGCCCGAGCCCCGCGTCGGGCTGGCGGCCCTGGCCGGTGGCATGCAGCGGCTTCCCCAGCAGATCGGACTCAAGCACGCCATGGGCATGCTGCTGACGGGTCGGCGCGTATCGGCGGAGGAGGGTTACCGGCTCGGCTTCGTCAACGAGGTGGTCCCCCGGGCCGAGCTGATGGCGGCGGCGCGGCGCTGGGCCGAACAGATC
>JBHHVG010000396.1:0-3675 GCA_046754165.1 Myxococcota bacterium | reverse complement strand
CGATGAAGAGGAAATCCGGGCGGTTGTCCATGAGCAGAGCCACGACGTCGCCCTGATGGATGCCGCGGGCTGCGAACCACGCCGCGTACTGATTGACGCGGTCGTCGAGCTGCTTCCATGTGAAACGCTCGTCCAGGTAGGCGAGCGCGGGATTGCCCGGCGTCGCTCGCGCCCAGCGCTGCACGATCACGGCCGGGCTGACTTTCGCGGTGGGAAGAAGGTTGGGAAGGTCTCGGACCACGCGGGCCGCGAGAGCGACCTTGGCCAGGATTCCCCGCGGACCATCGCTTCGGAGGGGTGCAGTCACCGCCGTGCTCCTGCTCCGGTGTGGCGCCCGACCCACCCGAGCCGGGCGCCACACGGAAACGGCAAGAGTAGACCGGGGCCGCTCCGGGGTGCCAATTCTTTCGCATGGCCTACGATGATCGGGCGGCGAGGGCCAGCTCTCCATCACCGCGCGCGCGCGAATCGCGCGAATCGGACGAAGCGGGCGTAGCGGACGAGGCGATCTTGGCGGCACGGCGCAGCGCGGCAGGGCCCAGGCATCGACTCGACCCGGACGTCCGACCGGGCCGGGTCCGTCTGCACGTGGAAGTCGATCCCTGCCGCGGGAGGACGTACCGAGGAGAGGTCGAGATCGACCTCGAACTCCCCCGCTCGCTGCGGGTGATCCGCCTCCATGCAGTCGATCTCCGGGTCGGCCGGGCGCGCCTCGCGGTCGCCGGACGTGAGCTGCGCGGCGAGGTCGCACCCGAAGCGAAGATCGAGATGATCCGGGTCCGCTTCGACGAGACCGCGCCCGCGGGGCCCGCGACCCTGAAGCTCCGCTTCTCGGGCAAGCTCCGCAAGGACCTCTGCGGCCTGTACCAGGCATCGGTGGGAGGGCGCGATTACGCCTTCACCCAGCTCGAAGCCGCCGACGCGCGCAAGTTCTTTCCGTGCTTCGACGAGCCGTCGATGAAGGCGCGCTTCCAGCTCTCGGTCACCACCGGCAGCGCCAACGCGGCGATTTCGAACGCCCCGATCGAGCGCCGCGAGGCCCGGTCGGACGGCCGGATCACGTTGCACTTCGCGGAGACGCCTCCGCTCTCGACCTACCTCGTGGCCCTCGCCGTGGGCGAGCTCGAGGCGTCGCGGCCGACTCGGCTGGGCGACACGGAGATCCGGCTGTGGCACACGCCGGGCAGCGCCCACCTGACGGCCTTCGGGCTCGAGGCGACCCGCGAGTGTCTGGCCCGACTCGAGGACTACTTCGCCCTTCCCTACCCCTACGAGAAGCTCGACATGGTGGCCGTCCCAGACTTCGAGTTCGGTGCGATGGAGAACGCCGGCGCCGTGTTCTTTCGGGAGACCTTGCTGCTGATCGACCCCGAACGTGCCACGCTCGGCGAGAAGAAACGCGCCGCCGAAGTGATCTGCCACGAGCTCGCCCACATGTGGTTCGGCGATCTCGTGACCATGGCCTGGTGGGACGACCTCTGGCTCAACGAAGCGTTCGCCACCTGGATGGCCTTCCGCGTCGTCGACGAGTGGAAGCCCGAGTGGAAGATGTGGCATGACTTCCAACATGGTCGGGCCGCCGCCCTCGAACGGGATGCGCTCCGCCACACGCACCCGATCTACTGCACCGTCAACACGCCGGAGGACGCGAACGAGAACTTCGACCTCATCACGTACGAGAAGGGCGCCGCCGTGGTGCGGATGCTCGAGCGGTATCTCGGACCGGCGCGCTTCCGCCGGGGCGTGAGGGCGTACATCCGGACTCACAGGGAAGGCAACGCCGTCGCCGCCGATCTCTGGCGGGCTCTGTCGAAGGCATCCGCGGAGCCTGTGGAACGCATCGCCCGGGCCTGGATCGAGCAGGAAGGCCTGCCGGCGGTAGCGATGCGCGTGGCCGTGCGCGGCGGCGCCCACGTCCTGCAGATGCAGCAGGAGCGCTTCTTCGAGCAGCCGCCGAAGAGGGGCTCCGCGACGCGCTGGCCCATCCCCGTCGTCGCGCGGGTGGCCCGCGGACGTCGCGGCCAGGGCAAGCTGGTGCGGACGCTCCTCGCCAAGAAGCGCGGTCACCTGGCACTCGGTGACCGGCCTCCGCGTTTCGTCTACGGCAACGCCGAAGAAGGCGGCTTCTTCCGGCCCGCCCACGGCGCAGCAGAGCTCGCGGCCCTCGCGGCCTCTCTCGACGCACTCCCGCCCCTGGAGCGCATGGGGCTGGTGGACCACCAGTGGGCGCTGGTCCGCGCCGGCCGGGCGTCCATGGGCGGCTTCCTCGAGCTCGCCCGGTCGCTGGAATCCGAAGAAGACGCCGACGTGCTCGCGACGCTGCGAAAACCCCTCTCGTTCCTGGCGCACGCGTTGGTTCCCGAAGCCGCGCCGGATATGAAGAGCGCCTTCCGGGCGTGGCTGAACCGGTGTTTCGGGCCGCGCTTCGACGCACTCGGCTGGCATCCCGCCGTCGGCGGAGAGCACACCGATGTCCGTCTCCGGCGCGCGGTGCTGCTCGGCATCGTCGGCGGCGTCGCGGAAGTGGAGGAGGTGCTGCGAACCGCCGGAGAGCACTGCTCCGCGTATCTCGAGGACCGAAGCTCGCTGGACGCGAATCTCGCCGACGCCGTGGTCGCCCTCGCCGCCCGGCGAGGAGACCCGGCGCTGCTCGACCACTTCGTCGCGGCGATGGAGGAGTCGGACACGCCCCAGGAGAAGCGCCGCTTCATGCTGGCAACGGCGGACTTTCGCAATCCAGAGCTGATTCGCGCGACCCTCGCGATGTCGCTCACGGACCACGTCCCGACACAGGACGTGGTCTTTCTCTTGAATCGCCTGATGGCCAATCCAGCGGCGCGGGATCTGACCTGGGCGTTCATCAAGCGCCACTGGGCGCGACTGCGCAAGCGGATGCCATCGCTCTTCGCGAGCCGCCTGATCGAAGCGACGCCGCAACTGCTCACCGCGGACGCCCGCCGCGACGTCGCGCGCTTCTTCCGCGCGAATCGGGTGCAGAGCGGCGACCGGGCCCTGCGTCAGGCCCTCGAGCGATTCGACTGGTACCGGGGCTTCCGCCGGAAGGCCGCGCCAGAGCTCACTGCCTGGCTCACTGACGAGTCCCACAGCGTCCGGCCGGAGTCTTCCGCGCACACTGGAACGCCCCGGAACCCGAGATCCGGTCGCTGAATCCTCCCGCGGGAGCGCGGAGATGCGCGGTCGTGGCACGGGGGCGGTGAAATATACGGGTTAACCCTCGGGCTCCGGGCCGACGAAGAACCCGATGTGGACGAAATCGCCGAAGCAGAGCGGCCGGATGGCGTGCGGGACCGAATCCGCGAGATCGAGGACCGCTTCCGCGCGCTGACCGAGCACTGTACCGACGCGATCGCGGAGATATCCCAGAACCGTCGGGTGGTCTTCATCAGCCGGAGCTTTACGCGGGTCTTTGGTCACGAGTTCGAAGATCTGGTGGGGATGGACGTCCTGCGACTGATCCACGCGGACGATCGCGAGCGAATCCGGCAGATTCACTCCACGGCGACGGTCGACGAATCGATCTCCCAGCTCCTCTTCCGGCTCCGCCACAAGAACGGAACCTGGCGCTGGGTCGAGCTCACGGGCTGCGCCTACCTCACGTCATCGGGCGAGCTGCGGGCCATCGTGATCAACCGCGACGTGACCGAGCGCGTGCTC
>JBHHVG010000395.1:0-3677 GCA_046754165.1 Myxococcota bacterium | reverse complement strand
GAGAACGCCCGCGCGCAGATCAGCAGGGCCAGGCCCGCGGCCAGCGCGGCCAGGGCCCCCGGACCCAGCGCGGGTACGGCGACGGCCGCGGGAGCCAGCTGGCCCGTGATCCGGAACTGCGTGGTCTCGATCATGTCCACCGGCGGGTCCCCGGGCACCCAGGGAACGACGCCGGTCGCGAAGGGCGTACCACTCAGCTCGGCCCACAGGTTCGGCCCTCCGCCGACCTCCGGACCCTCTACCCGGAAGACATCGAAGGCGGGGCCCAGCGGGCTCCCCTCGATGGTGCACTCGACCAGCGTCGGAACGCCCAGGATCACGGCGACCGGCCCCAGGAAGCCCGAGGGCTGCGGACCACCGGCGCAGGTCAGGAATCGGTCCATGCCGCTGAAGCTCCACGGAACCGCGCTGTAGGAACTGGCGGGAATGGTCGACTGGTCGAAGTTTCCGGGGGCGATGGGATCACCGGGAAGCTGGAACGTCTCCTTGATCGCATCGACGTTTCTCCTGCGCTGTCCTTTGCCGTCGAAGTCGACGTTGGCGGGAATGGCGTCGAACACCCCGAACGGTGTGGTCACCGTGTACAGCTGCTGGTCGAGGAGGCTGTCGATTCGGACCTGGAAGCTCTGGAGCACGAGCTGGCCGCCAGCGACGGGCGGGCGATCGCCGTTGGCGTCCAGCGGAAAGCTGCCCATGAGCTCCATGCGCAGGGTGGCCGTCGCCTGACCGCCCGGTCGCGTGGCGTCCGGATTGCCGCCCTTGCCTCCGTACGTGGGCATCCGCGCCTCGGCGATCCAGTAGAAGACGGCGTTCGGGAAGCTCGTCGCCACCTCGTTCAGCGGACCGCATGCCCCCGTCGTGGCGAGACACGGCTCGAGCACGAGCCCATTTGCGTCCTGGTACGATTCCGGGAAGCCGTGCAGCGCATCGACGACGCCGTCGAGGAGGCCCCCGAAGGCGCGGGGCGCGAAGAGCGCAACGAAGAGCGATATCACGATCGCAACCGGTTTCCCCGACATCTGTAGAATCCTCCCTCCACTCCTGCGCCCCGCAACGACCCCTACCGCAAGCTTCGTGCCGAATCGGTTGGCGCCCCGCAGCCTCCAGGACGCGACGCCGGCGCGTCCTGGCGATTCACGCGGGCCGCAGGGCGCGTGATTCCACCCGGTATGCGTGAAATCCCCCGCTGTGGACCGTCCAGCAGATGTGACCGGATCTGACACGGGGCGGATGCATCCTCCGCAGGGGGGACGTCTCCCCATGTAGAATGGGGGTATCGCCATGAGCTCCGCGATCTTGCAGAACCCCGTCGATCGGGGGGTGCATCTTCTGGCCATCGGCGACGTACACCTCGGCATCCGGCCGGGGAGCCTGCCCGACGATCTCTCGGCGTCGGGGACCGACGCGCGGGGCCTCGGCCCCGCAGCGGCCCTCGAGGGCGCCGTCGACGCGGCCATCGCCCGCGGCGTCGACGCCGTGCTCTTCGCGGGAGACGTGGTGGAGAGCACCAACGCGCGCTTCGAGGCGCTGCTTCCGCTGGAGGCCGCGGTGGGCCGGCTCGTCGGTGCGGGGATCCGCGTGATCGCGGTGGCGGGCAACCACGACGTGGAGGCGCTGCCGCGCCTGGCGCAACGCCTCGAGGGCTTCGAGCTGCTCGGCGCCGGCGGCCGCTGGGAGTCGACCACCGTCGGCCGAGCCGGCGGCGCATCGGTCGAGATCCTGGGCTGGTCGTTTCCCGAGCGGCAGGTCCGGTCCAGTCCGGTGGCGCGCCTGCTCGCCGAGCCGATCCCGCGCGCGGGGGCGGGAATCCCGCGCATCGGGCTGCTCCACGCCGACCTCGACGCCTCCGGAGGTTCCTATGCGCCGGTCGCGCGGCGCGACCTCGACGCGTCGGGTGTCGATGCCTGGTTGCTGGGTCACATCCACGCGCCGTCGCTCGGGACGCACGGCGACCTGTGCGGGTACCTCGGTTCCCTCGTCGGGCTCGATCCCAGCGAGACCGGCGTGCACGGCCCGTGGTCGATTCGCGCCGACGCAGGCGGCGTGCACGCGGAGCAGCTTCCGATCGCCCCGCTTCGCTGGGAGCGGATCGAGGCCGACGTGCGCGCGATCGAACACGCGGAAGACCTCGGCGAGCTCATCCTCGACGCGGCGGAGCAGCGGGCGCGCGAGATCCGCCGCGAGGGGGCGGCGGCCCGGGCCCTCGGGGTTCGCATTCGCCTGGTCGGCGCGACGCGGATCTACGACGACGTGCGGCGCTGGATCGAGGGCGAGAGCGGGCGCGAGATCCAGCGGCTGGTCGAGCAAACGCTGGTGTTCGTCGACCGGTTGACCGACGGGACTGAGCTTGCCGTCGATCTGTCGGTCATTGCCGCCGGGGAAGACCCGCCGGCACTGTTGGCCCGCAAGCTGCTGCTGCTCGAAGGCGACGGAGACGAGAGCCGCGCGTTCCTCGACGGCGCGCGCGCGGAGCTGCGCGAGACCGTCGGCGATACGAGCTGGTTGCCCCTGGCCGACGCGCGGGGCGCCGTCGATCCGCTTTCCGACGACGCGCTGCGCGCCGTCCTGAAACAGGCGGGAACCACGGCGCTGCACGCCCTGCTCGATCAGCGCGAGGCGACGTCGTGAAGATCCGGCGTCTGGGGATCGACCGACTGCCGGGAATCGACGAGAAGTTCGAGATCAGCGATCTCTCCGAGGGCTTCAACATCGTCGTCGGGCCCAACGCGATCGGCAAGTCGAGCCTGTGTCGGGCCGCCCGGGCGCTGTGGTGGAGCGAGCACGGACCGACAGACCACCTCGCGGTGCACGCCCTCCTCGAGTGCGACGGCGAAAGCTGGCGCGTCGTGCGCGAGGGATCGCACCACGAATGGCAGCGCGCGGGCGAGCCCGCCGCCGCACCCCCGCTCCCGCCCCATCACCTCGAGCGCTGCTTCTTCCTCGATCTGCTGGATCTGCTCGAGGCGACGGCGACCGCCGGAGACGAGGTGGCGGCGGCGATCCGCAAGCAGATGGCCGGGGGCTTCGACCTCGATGAGGGGATGGCCGACGCCTTCGCCGAGATCAAGCGAACGCACGGAAATTCGCAGAGGAAGCGGCTGAACGACGCCGACTCTGCGATCAACCGGGCGAACCAGGTGCAGGGGGATCTCCGTCGCCGCGAGGATCGGCTGGCCGACCTGGACGCTCGGGTGGAGGCGGCTGCGGCGGCCCACCGTCGCAGGCCGTATCTCGAGACGGCCCTCGATCTGCAGCGGCTGCGGGGCGAGCGCGACGACGCGGTGCGCGCTCTCGAGCAGCTCCCCGATGGGCTGGAGCGCCTCACCGGCCGCGAACCTGCTCAGCTCGACCAACGCGAGGACGAGCTCGAGAAGAAGCGGGGCGCTCGCATTGCTCTCATCGCCAAGCGCGACGCGGCGCGCGACGCCCGGGCCAAGACGCGGCTCACGTCGGCCCTCGATCCGGGCGAGCTCGCCGCCTGGCGCGAGCGCGCGGACGCGCTGTCGCGCCTCGAGCAGGAGCTGATCCAGGCGCGGGAAGACCACGACGCCCGACGCGACGAGCTGCAGGCGGCGAACCGCGACATCGGTGCCCGGGGAGCGGAGCTTCCAGCGATCGATCTCGACGATGACGTCGACCTCTTCTCCTTCCTGCGAGAGGCCCAGTCCGTGACGGAG
>JBHHVG010000394.1:0-3679 GCA_046754165.1 Myxococcota bacterium | reverse complement strand
CCTGCACGAAGAGCAGGTCGGCCGGCACGAGGATCAGGATGTTGAAGAGGTTGCTCCCGAGCAGGTTGCTGAGCGCCATGTTCGGCGCGCCGATTCGGAGCGCGGCGATGGCGACGACCATTTCCGGTACAGAGGTCGCGAACGCGATGAAGAAGGTGCCGATGAACGTCTCGTGGATCCCCATCGAGATCGACATGCGCTCGCCGACGAACGGCAGCCACAGCCCAGCCGCCACCACCACGACTGCTGCGATGGCGAAGCGGATGTACACGGTGATCATCGGAACGTCGGTGTCTTTCAAGAAGGGAGCGGGTTCCTGGTCGGCGCCGTTGAGCGGAAGCTCGCGCAGATACACCGACCGCACGGCCATGACATAGATCACGACGATGAGCGGGGTCGCCAAGCCCACGCTGCCGAAGGAAAACGCGTCGTCGGTGTGGTCGAACATCAGGTTCATGCCGACCAGCCCGATCAGGATCAAGCCGAATCCAGCCGAGAGCAGATGGCTGTTGCTCACGCGCGAGAACATTGATTCTGCGCCCAGCAGGAAGTCGAGGATCACCAGGATCATGAGGTTGAAGACGCAGCTGCCGAGGATGGTGCCGACGGCGATGTCCGCCGTCTCCGCGAGACCCACTGCGCTCATGGCGGTGATCAACTCGGGCAGCGAAGTCACTGTGGCCAGCAGCACCAGGCCGACCCAGGTCCCGCCGAGCCGGGTCTTCCTGCCGATGACGTCGCCCCAACGGGAGAGCTGCGACCCGGCCACCGCGATGACGAGGAAAGCCGTGATGAATTCCAACGTGACCCAGAACCCGGACATGGGCCGAAGCCGCCCCCCTGCACTGAACCGTGACCGACAGTCCGGCGACGCGTCCCCGACTGGCGCGCGTTTCGAATTCGGCCCCACACCGCTGCGAATTTTCCGGCGCGATCCCACCCGCTCCGGGGGGGAATGGGTATCACATTCCGTGGTTCGACGCGCCTCGCCCGCAGGGGGCGCGGCCTGCCGGGCCTCGCGGCGGCCGAGGCCGCCCCGCCCGCGCCGGCGGCGTTCGAATTCCGGGCCGCCGGGCCGCCGGGGTGGCTATGGTCCCGGCGCTCGACGCGGGGACGCGAACAGGGGCGCGTCTTCGGGGAAGGAGGTTGGAGTTGACCGATCCGGTCGTCTTCGCGGGGTGCGCCGTGACGCTCGTCTCGGTGGGAATCGCCGTTGCCTTCTTCCGCCCGGCCGCGATCGTCGACCGCGCGGAGGTCGTGCTGGGCCTGTTCGCGCTCGTCTGCCTCGGGGCGGTCGCGGCACTGATCCGCTTCGACCCACCCGGGTTCACCATCGGTGTCGACCCGGCGAGCGAGCCGATGATCCGGCGCAACGATCCCGGGATTCCCGCCTACGAACGGGCCAAACGAGACTTCGGAAGTGACGACGTGTACGTCATCGCCATGGAAGTCGCCGACGTGTTCACCGCGGAGAATCTCGAAGCGCTGAAGTCGCTCAACCATCGCCTGCGTGGGCTCGAGGGCGTGGCTTCAGTCGAGAGCCTCGCCCGTGTGCTCTCGATTCGCTGGGACGATGAACGCGAGATGGTGCTCGTGGAGAAGTTCATTCGCGACGTTCCGGACGACCCCGTCTCTCTGGCCGACTTGAAGGCTCGGGCCCTGGCGGATCCGGTCTACCGCAAGACGCTGATCTCCGCAGATGCGCGGACGGCCGCGATCGAGATCACCTTCCAGCCGATGACCGACAGCGAGTTCGTCGATCGTGACCTGGACGGCCGGATCGCGTCCCTGCTCGACGAAGAGACCCGCGCCGGCCGCCACTTCTACGTCGCCGGCAGGCCCCACGTGCGCTCCCGTGCCTACCACATCATGGTTCGCGACCTCGCGCTGCTCGTGCCCGTCGCGGTCGTCGTTTCCGCCTTCATCCTCTGGCTGATGTCCGGATCGATCTGGGGGACGCTGGTCCCGCTGGTCTCGTGTCTCGCGTCCACGTTGTGGGTGTTCGGGGCGCTTGCCGTTCTCGGCACGGACATCAATCTCATCACGCTGGTGCTCGGTCCGATGATGATCTGCATCGGTAGCGTCTACGGGGTCCACGTGTACGCACGTTTTCAGCTGATCGGAGCGGAGATCCGAGACCGGCGGGCCGCAGTCCTCGAATCGCTGCGCTACGTTCGCACTCCGGTGGCCATGGCCGGCCTGACCACCTGTATCGGATTCGGCGCTCTGCTCCTGACCGACGTGCCGGCGACGAACGAGCTCGGTGTCTTCTCGATCATCGGAGTCGCGGGCGTCACGCTGATCTCGCTCACCGCGGTGCCCGCGTCCCTGTTGCTGCTGCCCGACGGCGCGTGGGCGGGGCGAACGGACAATCGCATCAGCGGCTGGGTCGGGGCGCGCATCGACGACGTCCTCGGAATCATCGCGGAGCTGTCGGTGGGCCGACCCACAATGATGCTCGTGCTGTGGCTTGCGGCGAGTGTCGGGGCGATTGCAGCGATCCCACGGATCGAGATCGACACGGACATCATCACCTTCTTCGAGCGGGATTCCGACGTGCGCACGGATTTCGAAGCGGTCAATCGGCTGCTGTCCGGGGCCGTGCCGATCTACGTCTCCATCACGGGTCCGGGGGAGGGGGCCTTCCGCGACCCCGCGGGCCTGCGCGCGGTCGCGGCGCTCCAGGCGGAGCTCGAGCGCGTCCCGGGAGTGCGGCACGTGCTGTCCTCGGTCGATCTCATTCGCCTCAGCAATCAGGCGATGAATGGCGGAGACCCCGCCGAGGCCCGGATCCCCGCGTCGCGCATGGCGGTCGCCGAGGCGACGTTCGTGCTGCCGAAGGACAAGCTGAGGCGCTACGTGAACTCGAACCACAGCCGAGCCAACCTGATCATCCGCAGCGGAGAATCCGGATCGGCGGCGGTGCGGACCCTCGAGGGGCGGATCCACGAGGCGCTCGCCCGGGTTCCACTGCCCGAGGGCTATGTCAGCGAAGTCAGCGCCAATACGATCCTGCTCAACCGCGGCGCCGACGGCATCGCGCGGAACCAGGCGACCCAGGTCGGATTCGCGGCGGCGACGATTCTCGGCCTGATCGTGTTGGTGTTTCGCTCGCTGCCTGTGGGGATCATCTCGATGATCCCGAACGTCGTTCCAGTCCTGATCTTCTTCGGGATCCTCGGGCTCGGGGCCGCCCCCCTGTCGATTCCGACGAGTCTCATCGGAAGCATCGCCCTGGGCATCGCCGTCGACGACACCATGCACTTCCTGGTCGGCTACCAGACCCGGCGCCGGAACGGGGAATCACCGGAGCAGGCGGCGCGGGAGTGTATCCACCAGGTCGGTCGCCCGATCATCATGACGAGCGTGATGCTCGTCATCGGCTTCCTGGTGATCCTGGCGTCGGGCTTCGCGACGCTCCAGGAGTTCGGCGTCCTCACGGCGCTCACGATGGCGATCTGCCTCAGCACCGACCTGCTGCTGCTTCCGGCACTGCTGGTGCGTCTGCGCGCCTAGGGATTTGAGCAGACGCCCGCCTCACGAGCGCGCCGCGCTCCAGGTCGCCGACGAACGCGATGGGAACAGCGTCGTCGGGCCCGCAGCTTGGGCGTCGCGGCTACTTGCCCTGGATCAAGCGCGACACCGTGAAGCGCTTGTTGCCGAAGGTCGGCTGGGTGTC
>JBHHVG010000393.1:0-3689 GCA_046754165.1 Myxococcota bacterium | reverse complement strand
CTGCGGCTTCGAGGCGAGCGCAGTCGGCGAGGGATTCGCGTCGCTGCGCGGGCTGCTCGAGATCAGCCGCGCCGCGATCAACGGCCCGAACATTCCCGCTCCCGAGGAGGAGCCCGCGACCACGCAGCGAACGGGAGGCGGGGCCGCCCCCGCGGATGCACCGGCACAGGGAGACGTGTGCGAGGCCAGCCCCGAGGCCCTGCGCCGCGCCTTCGAGTACCGGGGCGACGTCACACTGAGCTTCGCCGACGGCCGCCGGGTGGAGGGCTTCGTCGCCAACCTGCGGGAGGGAGAGACGGACTTCTGGCCCGCGGGCGAAACCGAAGCGCGGTCCCTGTCGCTCGACGGAATCACCCGCGTCGAATTCACCGGACGCGACGCGGCGGCGGGAAAGGCGTGGGAGGCGTGGGTGCGCAAACGCGAGGAGCGGCGTGGCGAAGCCGGCCATCCCTGATCTGCCCGCGAGGCAGTGCGCTCCGATGTCGGCGACGTTCCAGATCCACCGACCCTCGGCATTCACGGACGCATGGCCATGCGTCATCCCCCTCGCCCAGCGTTGGAAACGCCGGCCAGCCGGTTGTATAGCCAGGCGAAGATCGTCCCGAAGAGCAGGCCATCCACGACAGCCCAGGCCAGCCCCACGACGCTGCCGGCTGGGGTCAGGTGGTACCCGCGATAGATCCGCCCGAGCCACGTGACGTCTGCTGTGGCGCCGTCGAAGGCGATGATCCACCAGGTGAGAAGGAAGACGCCCGCTCCCCACACCAGTCCGCACGTGACCGCAAAGGCCCTCGGGTTCAAGCTCATCTCGCACCTCCTTGCTGGGTTTCCGACACCCGGGCGTCGGGAGATCTCTCTTGCGCGCTGATCGGGAGCAGGCCGCACACCCCGATCTCGATGCCGCGCCGGACCTCCTCGCGCAGCCTCTCGATCGTCACGCCCTCGTCGACCAGGAACACGGCGAACCAGACGATGTAGACGCTGTAGAGCGTGATCGCCGCGCGCCCGGGTTCTACGTGCGCCCCGAGGCCTCCGCGCTCTCTCAGCTTCTCGAGCAGCGAGGTGAGCTGACCGATGAGTCGGAGATCCGCCCGGAAGGCGGCAGCGCCGATCGCGGACGGCTCGGCGATCGCGGCGGCGAACAGATCGCGCCAGAGCTTTCGATCGTGGTGGGCGAAGACGTCCAGATACGCGTCGATCACCCCGGCGATCGCGTCGGTCGGATCCTCGGACGGGTCGTCGACCTGTGGCTGCCCGGCCGCGAGGAGCTGTTCGGTCTCCCGCCGCAAGATGGCGAGCAACAGCTCCGATTTGGAACGGAAGTAGTTGTAGAGGGTCCCGACGGCGAGGCGGGCACGCACCGCCACGTCCTCCATGGCGGTCTCGGCATACCCCTTCGTGCCGAAGAGGTGAGCCGCGGCGCAGAGGATCCTCCGCTCGCGGTCCCGCTTCTGCTGCTCGCGCCGGCCCGCCATCGATCGGCCCGCCAAAAACATGAACTGATTCAATTTTAGTGCCGCGAAGGGGCCCCGTCAAGAAAAATGAATAGATTCATCAAAATTGGGTGGGTGATCCAGCGCGTGAGAGGGATTCCGGACGGGCGGGCTCGCGAGCGAGCCGCCCGCCGATGAAGCCCATCGCAGCGATCACGAAGACGACGGTCCTCCTCCCCCACTCTCTTGCAGCATCGAACGCGCGATGGTTTGGAGCTGCATCTCGTTGGATCCGCCGCCGATCTCGAACATCTTCGCGTCGCGCATGAGCTTCTCGAGCGGCAGCTCCGCCATGTAGCCGACGCCGCCGTGGATCTGGATGGCGTCGAGGGAGACCTTCACCGCCTCCTCGGCGCAGTAGAGCTTGGCGAGCGAGGCGAGACGGGCGTCGAGCCTCCCTTCACGCTGCGCCCAGGCCAGCTTCGCCACCAGGTTGCGGGCGTTCTCGAGGGCCAGCTCCATGCGCGCCAGCTTGAAGGCGATACCCTGGAAATCGCCGATCGGGCGGCCGAACTGCTCGCGCTGCCCCGCATAGCGGGTCGACTCCTCGACGCAGCGCTCGATGATCCCGAGACACATGGCGGGCATCACCGCGCGTTCCTGGTTGAGGGTGTCGAGCGCCGCCGAGCCGCGCGAGCCCTCGGACGCCTCGAGCGATCCGATCAGATTGGCCCGTGGGACCCGGCAATCTCGCAGGAAGACCTCCCCCGTGGGCGAGTCGTGCATGCCCATCTTGCGCAGCGGCGGCCCGGTCTCGAGACCCGGCGTTCCGCGCTCGACGACGATTGCGCGCACCGGCCGCCGGCCGGGCGAGGTGTCCGGGCTGGCCGTGACGCGCGCATAGATGGCAAAGACATCCGCGTACGGCGCATTGCTGATGAAGGTCTTCTGGCCGTTCAGGACGAGGAAGTCGCCGTCGAGCGCGGCGGTCGTGCGCATGCTTCCGAAGGCATCGCTTCCGGCAGCGGGCTCCGTCAGCGCCCAGGCCCCGATCTTCTCGAAGCGGAGCACGGGAAGGGCACAGCGCTCGATGGCATCGGGGGTCCCCCGCCCCAAGATCGCCATGCCGCAGCCGAGCGTGGCAATGAAGACCATCCCGAAGCCCGGGGAGACGCGCGAGATCTCCTTCACGAGGAGACTGGTGAGCATCGGATCGTCACCCAGGCCGCCGTCCCCGGAGCCACTGCCGCTGTTCTTCGCCGAGGGCTCCCCGCCCTGGAGCGCCCGCAGATGGCGCTCCGCCATCTGCCCCAAGAGCTCCGCCACGCCCAGGTCACGCCCCAGCTGGCACAACAGGTCGTAGGGGAGCTGCTCGCCGGACTCGAGGGCCGGTACCGCCGGGGCCAGCTCCTGCTCGCACCACGCGCGCACGGCGGATTCGAAGGCGCGCTGCGTGTCGTCGAGATCGAAACCGCTCACCGGGCGCGTCTTCCCACCCTACAGCCCGATCTCCCGCGCGATCATGTCGCGCTGGAGTTCGCTCGATCCCTCGCCGAGCTCGAAGACCTTGCAGTCGCGGTAGAAGCGCTGGACCGGGGACTCGGACATGAATCCCGCCGCGCCGTTGTAGTGGAGCGCGCGCTCCACGATCCGCGTGCAGGCCTCGGTGGCGAAGAGCTTCGCCATGTTGGCCTCGCGACCGTGGGGAAGGCCCCGGTCCGCGGCGATGGCGGCGCGGTGACACAACAGCCGCGCGGCCTCGATCTGCACCGCCATGTCCGCGATGCCGAAGCGTACGGCCTGAAACGACCCGATCGGCTGCCCGAACTGCACGCGTTCGCCGGCATGGGCGAGAGTCGCTTCGAAGGCCGCGCGGGCGACGCCCGTGGCGAAGGCCGCCGAGGCGATCCGGCCGAGCGTCAGTGTGCGAAGGGCGTCGAGGAACCCGCGGTGCTCTCTTCCGATCCGGTTCTCGCGCGGAACGAAGCAGTCCTCGAAGACGAGCTCGGCCATCTCCGAGGCGCGGACGCCGAGCTTCGAGAGTGAGCCCGCCACGCGGAAGCCCGGCCGATCGCGCTCGACGAGGAACAGCGAGAGCCCCTTGAGCCGCTGCTCGGGAGCCGTCGACGCCACCACGATCAGGAAGTCCGCGATCGGGCCGTTCGTGATGAAGAGCTTCGAGCCGTCGAGGACGTAGCCGTCGCCGTCGGCCACGGCGCGGGTCGCGATGGCGCCCGCATCGGACCCGGCGCCCGC
>JBHHVG010000392.1:0-3694 GCA_046754165.1 Myxococcota bacterium | reverse complement strand
CCACGTACCGACCGCCGCGGCGAATTCCGTCACATAGGCCGGGTCGAGTCCGTCGTACTTGTCGGTGGCCCGGCGGAAGGGCACGAAGTAGGAGTAGTCCGCGTCGAAGGCGGTGACCAGGCGCGAGAGGATGGGGATCGTTTCGGCCATCGGCGTCGGCAGGGCGGTGAGCTCCGCCGTGGGGAGGCGTTGGAGCAGGATCTTGTCGCGGTCCTGATCGGTAGGGTTCTGCAGGTCGTTGGCGTAGAGCGCGCCGACCATTCCGCCAGTACGTCCGTCGGCCCCGAAGGAGCGGCCGACGAAGGCGCTCGACTGGAGGAAGCGGTCGTTCTTCGACCCCGGGAGGTCGTTGAAATCCACCAGGTACTCGTTGTCCGACAGGAATTGGAAGTCGGACTTGAGCCGCAGGTCGCCGGGCAGGAAGAGATCCTGCTGGCCGTGCAGTTCCCAACGCTCCCGTCCAAAGGGATCCCTGCGGGAGCTCGGGTCGATCTTCTGGTCGTAGAGGAACGAGAAGGAGACCTCGCCCTGGGAGCGCTCACCCAGGACGTACTCGACGTCCACGTCTCCCTTGGCTCCACGCTTGCTGAGCCAGTGGGGCGTGAACGTGACATTCAGATTGTCGCGCGCGGCCCAGAAGATCGGCAGCGCGATGTCGAAGCCGTTGCGGTTGCTGTAGCCGAACTCCGGGAGCAGCAGCCCGGACTCGCGGTCCGTCTTGAGCGGGTAGATCATCCAGGGCAACCAGATGACCGGCACTCCGAGGATCCCGAAGGTGCTGTTGCGGGCCGTGCCGTAGCCGCCCACCTCCAGGTCGGCAGATTGGGCGTGGATCTGCCACGGGTCCGTCTCGCCGGGCGGGCAGCGGCAGGTGGTGAACATGCCCTGCTCGAAGCTGTAGCGGTCGTCTCCGTGCTTGACGATCTCTTCGCCCTCCATCCGGAACTGGTTCTCTCCGGAGCGGAAACGGCCGTCGAAGAGGACGCCGCGCTCGCGGTCGATGTCGAACTCGACGAACTCGGCGAGCAAGACGTCGCCCTCCGATCGGTAGACCACGTTCCCGGTGGCGACGCCGCGCGAGCGCCGTTCGCTGAATGCCATCCAATCCGCGGAGAGCTCGGTGTCTCCGGAGACGATGCGAACCCGGCCCCGAGCCACATAGATCTCCCGGTCGCGCTCGTACTCGACCGAATCGGCGGTCAGCTCGAACGGGCGGTCGCGGGCGGCGGCGGGAAGCTTTGCCGCGGCGGGGAGCGCCAGCAGTGCGCAGGCGAGGATGCATGAACGCGCGCCGGTCCTGCGATGCACCCGAGCCTCCCCCTGGCTTCGGGCGAGGCGGCACGCGCCCCGGTCCGAGATCCGGTCGGTGGCAAACCGATCCGCATCAGCCGAAGGCACGCTATCAAAGCCCTTCGCGGGCGGTCAATCAGGGGTGGCGTGGAGGTCCCTCAGTCGACGCCTTCGAGACAGGCGGACAGCGCCTCCACGTCGGACGTGTACAGACAATCGTCCACCAGGCGGACCAGCTTGCGATCGATCAGCTGATGCAGCGCCCGATGCGTCTCGAACATCGACAGGCCCGCGTCCTCGGACAGCCGGCGCAGCGTGGTGGGGATCCGCATGCCGCCGCCTTCGTCGTCCTCGGCCCGCCGCAGCAGGCCGCGCACCACGGGCCGGAGCAGGTCGTCGACCCCCAGCATGGCCAGGCGGTGCTCGGCCTCGATCAGGCGTGCGACCACCACCCGCAGCAACCGGATCGCGATGCTCGGCTGCTCGAGGCACATGGCCTCGAGCGTCTCCCGGTCGAGCTCCAGCACCCGGGTCGGGCGCACCGCAACGGCCCGGGTCGACCGGGGCTTGCCCAGGACCACGCCGAGCTCGCCGAAGAAGTCGCCGGGCCCCAAGCGGGCCACCACCCGCGCCTTGCCCGCGCCATCCCGAGTGAGCTCGATCTCACCGAACTGGATCACGTAGAGCTGGTCGCCCGGATCGCCTTGGTCGAACACGGTGTCGCCCGGCGCCAGCTCGCGCTCGTAGGTACCGCGGATGCGAATCGCGGTGGTTTCGCCCTTCGTGGCGCCCACGCCACCTCCTCGGCCGGGGGATCCGCTCTCGAAGCGTTTCGACGCCCCCGACGTCGGGCTTTAGGTGGTGCCGGCGCCGGTGGCGGCGGCCACCAGCGACTCGAGCTCCGCCGCCTCGACCAGGCCCACGTGGAGCGAATCGATCTCGCCGCTCGGCTTCACGATGATGACGGTGGGAAAGCCGACGGCTCCGAACTCCCGAGCCAGGTCTTCGTCCCCGATGACCAGCTGGTATTCGACCCCCTGCTCTTCGGCCCAGGGAGCCACGACCGCCGCGCCCTCGACGTCGACGGCGATGCCGATCACCATGACCTCGTCGGAACTCCCGTGATCCCTCCAGTAGGCATTGAGCTCGGGCACCTGGAAGACACAGGGCGGGCACCAGGTCGCCCAGAAGTCCAGGACGACGGTCTTGCCCCGATAGTCGGACAGGGTGATCGGCTGACCCTCGAGATCCGGCAGCGTGAACTCGAGCGGCTCGCCACCGCCCATGCCCGCCGCTTCGGCGTCGTCGGCGCCGCCGCCGGAATCTCCGGAGCACATCACGAGCAGCATGGCGGCGACCGCCGTCCAGGCGAGTCTTCGCCCGCTGCGCCACATCGCCGCGGATCGCGTATCGCCGTCGCCGCGCCTCGGGTGCGGCGTCATTGCAGCGCCTTCTCGGCCGCCGCGACCCAATCTGCCATGAAGCTGAACTGGCGGTTCAGCACCGTGAGGCGATCCGTCACGAGCATCAGCCCGACCGCCACCAGGATCATGCCCGAGCCGATCTCGAGCTTACGGAAGTGGTGCTTGATGCGGTGGAAGGCCTCGAAAAAGTGCTCGATGCTCCAGCCGGCGATCAGGAACGGCACCGCCAGACCCGCGGAGTAGATCAGCAGCAGCCCGACGCCCTGCAGCACCGTCTCCTCGCTGCCCGCCAGCGTGAGGATCGTCGCGAGGATCGGGCCGATGCAGGGAGACCAACCCAACGCGAAGCCCGCGCCCACCAGGAACGCGCTGAAATAGCTGTGGTGGTTGATCCGGAACTGGATGCGGGTGTCGCGGTAGAGCGCCCCGATCGGCACCAGCCCGGTCATGTGGAAGCCCATGATCATGATGACGACGCCGGCGATCTGGGCGACGCCCACGCTCGCGCCGAGGATCTCGACCTCCCAGGTGCGCACCATCTGGCCCGCGGCCACGGCACCGACGCCAAGCATCACGAAGACCAGCGAGAAGCCGGAGACGAAGCCGACGCACGCCAGCATGACGCGGCGCCGCATCACGGGCTCGTTCGAGCCCTCGCGCATCTCCTCCACGGAGATGCCGGAGATGAGTGAGAGGTACGCCGGCATCAGTGGCAGCACGCAGGGAGAGAGAACCGAAAGGACCCCGGCCGCAAACGCGAGATAGCTGTGGGAAAAACCGAGGTCCGCCATGGGCGCGCAGGCTAGAATCGCCGCTCATTCCGACGGACGCCAGCCCCCCTTGGGGACGCGCTCCTCGGGCGGCCACGCGGTGGCCTCGCGTCAGTACGAGTCGTCGAAGCCCCCGGACGGCGGCGGGGTCGACTCGTAGCCCGGCCTGCGGCCGATGAACTCGAGGGGCCGTTCGCCCCGCAGATGGCT
>JBHHVG010000391.1:0-3696 GCA_046754165.1 Myxococcota bacterium | reverse complement strand
CCTGTCGTAGCTGAGCGCCGCCATGCGCGAGATCGGCGAGGTGCTGTCGACGCTGCCGGCTCCGGGAGAGACACCGGAGTCGCAGATCCGCTTCTCCCTGCTGTCCGCCACGGATCTGCCCATTGCCGAGCTCTCGGCGAAGCTCAACTTCCCCCAGGCGAGCGTTCGCTCGGTGCTGCGCGGCCGCGATGGATCGGGCGAGGCGGCCGGTGGTGCCAGCGTCGCCCCCGAGCGACCCGCGGCGAATCCCGTCGCCGAAGACAGGGTCGCGCCGGGCGCCGAACAGCCCGCGATCCAATCGCTGCGGTCGATCAGCGAGACCGTGCGCGTGGATATCCGCAAGCTCGACGAGCTGATGAATCTGGTGGGTGAGCTGGTGATCCAGCGTGGCGCCGTCGGGAGCATCGTGGCGCAGCTGCTGGGCGACCCGGATACCGCGCGCGTCGGAAACGATCTCGCCAAGGTCTACAAGTCCCTGGATCACAATCTCAAGGGTCTGCGGGCCGCCGTGCTCGACGTGCGGATGGTCCCGCTGCGCCAGGTCTTCGAAAAGGTCTCCCGCGTGTTGCGCGGGCTGCGCCGGGAACTCGACCGGGACGTCCGGCTCGATATCCGGGGAGCGGACACCGAGCTCGACAAGCTGATCGTCGAGGATCTGGTCGATCCGCTGATGCACGTCGTGCGCAACGCCCTCGACCACGCCATCGAGGCTCCGGAGGAGCGTCTGGCGGCGGGCAAGGACTCCGTGGGCTGCATCAAGATCGAGGCCTTCCAGCGCGGGAACCACGTCGTGATCGCGGTAACGGACGACGGACGCGGAATCGACGTCGGACGGGTCCGCGCCGTGGCGGAGGCCGCCGGCATCGTCGACTCCGACGAAGTGCTGAGCGACCAGCAGACCCTCGACTTCGTCTTCAGCGCCGGGATTTCGACGCGCGACGAGGTGACGGCGACGAGCGGCCGCGGCGTCGGGATGGACGTCGTCCGGGCGAATATCACGTCGCTGGGCGGCGTGGTCGACGTCCGGTCGACCCCGGGGCGCGAGACGACCGTCTCCATGACCCTGCCGATCACACTCGCGATCATCCAGTCGCTGATCGTTCGAGTCTCCGAGCAGTGCTTCGCGATTCCGCTGAACTCCGTTCTCGAGACGCTGTTGATCGATTCTTCGGACATCCAGCGCAGCGACGGCCGCGAGATCCTCAACTTGCGCGGAGAAGCGCTGACGCTGCGGCGCCTGGCGCGCGAGTTCGATCTTCCGGAGGCCGACGCGGGCGACAAGCACTTCGTCGTGGTGCTGGGCATGGGGGATCTGCGGCTCGGCCTGGTCGTGGACGAGCTCGCTGGCCGCCAGGATACGGTGATCAAACCGATCCAGGGCCCCGTCCGGAGCATTCGGGGCATCGCCGGTGCCACGGAGCTCGGCGGGCAGGATCCGGTGCTCGTTCTCGATGTCGCGTCGTTCGTGAACGAGGCGTTCCGCCGAAGGGAGGCCGCATGAGCGAGACGGGTCCGACGACACCGGTCGGCGGAAGCTGGGAAGACCTCGCGCGGAGCGCTCGCAGCGTCGAAGTGGACGGCGAAGGCCAGGAGGATCTCCGGCAGCTGCTCACATTCGAGGTCGATGCGACCCCGTACGCCGTTGCGGTCGAGCGGGTCCGGGAGATCGTGCGGATCCGCCCGATCACGCCGGTTCCCCGGATGCCCGCGGACGTCCGGGGCGTCATCTCGTTGCGCGGGGAGATCGTGGAGGTCATCGACCTTCGGCGCCGCCTCGACCTCGCGCCGGTCGAGCCGGTCCGCTCGACGCGGATCATCGTCGTGAACAGCGAAGACGGCCGGATCGCGGGACTCCTGGTGGACGCGGTCCGGGAGGTATTCCGCGTCTCCGAGGACGCGATTCAGGCCGCGAACAGCTCCGAGACCGAGGCGGTCGAGGCCCTGTGTGTTCGTGGCGACGAGTTCATTTCCCTGATCGACCTGGATCGGATCCTGCAGATCGATGCACGGCATTAGCACCGAAACGATCGGCGACAGTCAGGTCACCCTCGGGTGCTTCGAGGTCAGTGGCCGGGTGTACGCGCTCGATGTCGGCTACGTCCGCGAAGTCGTTCGGTGGCAGCCAGTGACGCCTCTTCCCAAGGCCCCGAACCTGATCGAGGGGGTCATCGATCTACGCGGCGCCGTCGTCCCGGTCGTCGACCTCGGCCGGGCGCTGGTCGGTGTTCCCATCGAGACTGGCCCGCGCGCGCGCATCGCCGTCGTCGAAGTCGAGGGCCTGGTCCTCGGGCTCGCGGTGGACGCGGCCATCGAGGTTCTCGCGGTCGACGCGACCGAGATGGAGGACCCGCCGGGCTTGGCGACCCAGGCCGGCTATGACGCCGCGCGCGCCGTGGTGCGCCGGCCGGATTCCGAACCAATCCCGGTGATCTCGCTCGAGAACCTGTTGGAGAGTGTCTATCGCTCCGCGCTTTCGTCCACGCAGGAGGTCCAATGACCGCGGGAAGGCTGCCCTCGGGCAACGAATTCAGGCGACGGATCGTCAACCTCTCGATGCCCGTCTCGGCCATCGGCCTGGCGATCGTACTCTCCTGCCTCTACACGATCCTCGACATGACGTCGGAGCAGTGGGCGTGGTTCGCCACTGCGGTGGTCGGATACGCCGCCGTGTTCAGCTACCCGAACATGCGGCTGCAATGGTGGGCGATGGCGCCGATCACGCGCTACCTCGATCGCCGAGACGAGGGCGGAGATCTGGAGCCGCTTCGCCGGGCTGCCTTCGCGCGGATGATCGACCTGCCTCGGCGCGCGGCGCTGATCGGGGCGGCGGGCTGGGTGGTGCCGACGCTTCTGATCGGCGTCGCCATGGGGATTCGGTTCGAGCAGTGGGGCCTCTACGAGATCCTGGTCGTCGTCATGTCGGGGGTCGCGGCCGGCTTCGTCGCGGGGAGCGTGCTGCTCTTCGCGACCAAGTCCGCCGCCAGGCAGACCCGCGACTCCCTGACGTCGGAGATCCCGGACGCGGGCACCCGCCAGGCGCTGATCCGCCCGCTGTCTCTCCGCACCAAGATCCTGGTGTGCGTCACCGGTGTGGCCGTCGTGCCCGTCGTCTTTGCGGTGATGATCGCCCATTCGCAGTCCTCCCGTTCGTTCGAGCGGTTCGCGGTGTCCTGGCAGAACGGGATCCTCGACACCGTCGAGGCGGCGGTCGGCGACTGGGCGTCTGGAGACTACGAGGCCGCCATCGGCGATCTGCTCGACAATCCCGGCATCCTCCCCGCCCGCGTGGAGGTCGCAGTGCTGGATCTCTCGGATGTCAGCGACAACCTGGGCCCGCTCCGCCTGGCGGACCATCTGCTCGAGCACGTGGGGCAGTCGGTCCACGAAGGCGCTTCCAGGGGCGACAGCCAGGGTCTTCCGTCCCGGCAAGTCTTCACCTGGAGACGCCTGGCGGGCGGACGAATCCTCGTCGCCGCGACGCCGCGTGAGGCGCTCGCGGCGGGCTGGGCCGGCGGGTGGCTCGTCTACACGGCGCTGATCCTGGGGGCGATTGGCGTGGCCTTCGGCCTCGCCTACCTGATCGCCGACGACGTCGGCTGGACCACCCTGGCTCTCAAGGACGCCGCGGACCGCATGGCGTCCGGAGACCTCCGCAGCTCGCAGGAGGGCGTCGACGCCCTTCCACGCTTTGGCCGC
>JBHHVG010000390.1:0-3706 GCA_046754165.1 Myxococcota bacterium | reverse complement strand
GATCACGCGTCCGCGCGGATAACCGCCTATGCCAAGGGCCAGGTCGATGCTCACCGCCCCGCTGGAGAAGGTCTTCACCTCGCGGTCGACCGATTTGTCGCCCATCAGGATGATCGAGCCCTTTCCGAACTGCTTCTCGATGGACGACACCGCGACGGAGAGCGCCTTCTGCTTTTCTGAATCCGACGCGCGCTCTACGGCCGGCCGAGGAGTTCCCTTTGCCATGTTCTTGTTCCTCCGATTGCTCGAATGATGGGTTTCAAGGGTGATCCGATCCGCCCAGCGCGATGCGCTCGAGCGGTGTGTAGCGGGCGCCGCGGTTCGTGAGCTCGCTGCGAAACAGCACGATCTCCTCCACGACGAGAGACTCGCCCAGGGCTGTGACAGAAGCGGTCACGGGGGGCAGACCCCGGCCGCGCACCCGCCCCAGGGTGAGGTGCGGATGGAAGTGGAAGCGGTCGGACGCGAGGCCCACCGAGGCGACGGCCGCGTCGACCGCCCGCGCCAGCCCCGCGAGCGGCTCCTGGGGACCGACTTCGAGGGCCACCACCCGGGGACGACGCCGGTTGGGAAAGGCACCGACACGACCGAGCCGCATGCGAAAGGGTGGCAGGACCGCCGTGGCCAGGCCGACGCTCCGCGCGATCTCGGGAACGCGGCGGCGCGGCACGTCTCCGAGGAAACGCAGGGTCACGTGGAGGTTCTCCGGGCGCGACCAGCGCACGGCACCACCGTCTCCCGACCGCATCAGGGCGCCGATCACGCCCGCCACCGCAGCGCGCACGCCGTCGGAGAGCTCGATCGCGATGAACGCGCGGATCGCTTCATCCGACCCCTCCTCACCTTCCGGACCCGGCACCACCACCCTCACCGGATCCGGCCGGCGGCCCGCCGCCTCGCCGCCGCAGCAGGCCCGGTCCGACCAGCGCCGCCCCCAGCAGGGACCGCCGCACCCAGTCGAGGCCGACCTGGGCGGCCAGCTGCCGGTGGCGCGCGCGGTCGAGGGGAAAGACGAAGCCCTCGCTGTGCGTGCCCTCGGCCCGGGCCAGAGCGACGAAGACCGTGCCGACGGGCTTGGCCTCGCTGCCGCCGCCGGGCCCGGAGATGCCGGTGGTCGCCAGCGCGTAGTCGGCCCCGAAGCGCGCCCGGGCGCCCTCGGCCATGGCGCGGGCCACGGGCTCTGAAACTGCGCCGTGCTCGGCGAGGAGCGCCTCCGGGACGCCGAGCAGCGACGTCTTGGCGGAGTTGGCATAGGCCACGACGCCGCCCAGGAAGTAGTCCGAAGAGCCGGGGATCGCGGTGATGCGCTGGGCGATCAGGCCGCCGGTGCAGGACTCGGCCGCGGCGAGGGTCGCCCGCCGCCCCCGCAGCAGGGCGCCGACGACCGCCTCCATGGTCTCGTCGCCCTCTCCGTAGACCAGCTCGCCGAGCCGCTCCCGGATGGCCGCGCAGACGCGGGCCAGGGCGGCGTCGGCCCGCTCGGCGCTTTCGGCCCGGGCCACGGGGCGGAGGTAGTTGTCGGGGAAGGCGGTGCGGAAGCCCAGGCTCACATCGCCGCCGGCGGCGATGTCGGCGAGCTCGTCGTCGAGGGTCGACTCGCCCATGCCGAAGGTCCGCAGCAGGGCCGAGCGCGCCACGGGCCCGCCGCTGCGCCCGGAGGCGAGCCGCGGCAGCACCTGCTCCCGCAGCATGCGCTCGAGCTCCCGGGGAACGCCGGGCAGGCAGAAGATCCGCGCGCCGCTCTCGGTGATCACGAAGCCCGGGGCGGTGCCGACAGGATTCGGCAGCACGTCGGCGCCTTCCGGAAAGTACGCCTGCTTCTCGTTGTTCGGCGTCATCTCCCGGCCGATGGCCCGGAAGAAGGACCGGATCGTCTCGAGGGCGCCCTGGTCGAGGACGAGCTTGCGCCCGAAGCTGGTAGCGATCACCTCGGTGGTCCGATCGTCGCGGGTGGGACCGAGGCCGCCGGAGACGAGCACCACGTCGCTGCGCAGGGCGGCGCGGCGGAACGCGTCGTCCATGTCCTGCGGGTCGTCGAGCACCGAAGTGTGGTGGCGCGTCTCGATGTCGAGGGCGAGGAGCTGCTCCGAGAGATACGACTTGTTGGTGTCGACGATCTCGCCGCGCAGCAGCTCGTCGCCGATCGTGAGGATCTCGGCGCGCAACCCGGCGCTCATGACGCCCCCCACAGCAGCGCCGCGCTCATGAGCGCGGCTCCCTGGAGCCCGGCGAAGACATCGTCCATCATCACCCCGGCGCCGCCGGGAAAGCTCCGCTCGGCCCAGCGCGCCGGGGGCGGCTTCCAGATGTCGAGGAGGCGGAAGAGCAGGAAGCCAGCGAGCAGCCACAGCGGCGCGCGGCGACCCGCAGCCGGTGCGACGGCGACCAGGGGCGCCAGGGTCAGCAGCTGCCCGACCACCTCGTCGATGACGATGCGGCCGTCGTCCTTGCGGTCGAAGACGCGCTCGGCGACGTCGCAGGCCCAGATCCCGAGGAAGGCCAGGCCCATCAACGTGACTCCGAAGAGGAAGACGCCGAGGTCCGCCAGCACGACGTAGGCGATCACGCCGACCGCGGAGCCGAAGGTCCCCGGGGCCACCGGCGCGTAGCCGGCGCCGCCGGCAGTCGCGACCCAGAGGGCGCCGCTTCGCGGAAAACGAGAGGAATCGGGAGCGTTGTCGGGCGTTTCGATGGCTGCCTCGTCCGATGATGCGGGACCGCACGCGGGGACCAATGCCGCTCGCAGCCGCAGTCGGAGGAGCAACCGCGGTGAAACCCCTCGCCCCGGGTGGGGTGGCCGGGCGAGTGCTTCGAGAGTACTGCCCCGGCGTCTTCAGCGTCAATGGAATCAGAGGCGAAAAGAAAGAAGAAACGCAGCCCGAAGCGCCCGGAATCGCGGGGGAACCGGGAGGCGCTGGCGGTGGGTGCTAGCGTGGCCGGGCATGAGCGTGGAAGGCCCGATTCTGGCCCTCGACTACGGCACCGTCCGCATCGGAATGGCGGTCTCGGACGCGGAGGCGGTGTTCGCCTTCCCGGCTGGGACCCTCACGTCCCGGGGCCGGGAGCGAGACCTCGCAGCCCTCCGGGAGGTGATCGCCGAGCGCGGAATCCGCCGGATCGTGGTGGGCCTGCCCGTGCACCTGGACGGCCGCCGCGGAGACACGGCCCGCGCTGCGGAGAAGTTTGCGAACGCGGTCGCAGAAGGCACCGGACTGCCCGTCGAGATGCTCGACGAGCGCTGGACGACGCGGGAGGCGGAGCGCGCGCTGCGGGACGCGGGCCGCAGCGGGAAGCAGATGCGCGGGTCCGTGGACGCCGCCGCGGCAGCCCTGCTGCTCCGGACGTGGCTCGAACGCGCGAACGCCGGGGGGAGCGCCGAGTGACCTGGCCCCGGGTTCTGGGACTCCTCGCCGTGGCCGGCGCCGCGCTGCTGGGGGCGGGCAGCTGGACGCTCCTCCGGGCCCTCGAGCCGGCGGCGGCTTCCGCCGAGCCGGTCGTGTTCGAGGTGCCGCGCGGCGCCTCGCTCGGCGCGATCACCCGCAAGCTCGAGGCGGAGGGGCTGATCCGGAACGCCCGGGCGGCGGGGCTGCTGGCCCGCTTCCGCGGTCTGGAATCCGCGCTGCGGGCCGGGGAGTACCGAGTGTCCGCCGCCTCGACACCAGACGCGATCTTCGACCTGTTCGCGCGGGGCCAGGTCGCCACCTAC
>JBHHVG010000389.1:0-3714 GCA_046754165.1 Myxococcota bacterium | reverse complement strand
CATCGCGCTACGGCACCGACGCGTGGGCGTCCGTGAGCGGTACCTTCGCCGGCAATCCGATCACGAGCACGGCGGCGCTCGCCGTGCTCGGGGAGCTGCGGCGCGAGGGGGCCTATGTGGGGCTCTTCGATCGCGGCCGACGCATGATGGACGCCCTCCAGCGACTGTGCGTCGACGCCGGACTGCCGGCGCAGGTGTTGGGCGAGCCGCCGGCCTTTCAGCTCTGGTTCGCCGAAGAAGAGATCTTCGACCACCGGACGTCACTGCGGTGTGACCTCGGCCGGCAACTCCGCTTCAGCGAGCTACTGGTCGATCGCGGCGTCATCAAAGCGCACGAGAAGTTCTTCGTATCGATGGCCCACAGCGATGCGGACATCGACACGGCGCTCGCGGCCTGCTCCGGGGCCATCGAGCTGCTCGCGGAATAGGCTAGGGCTGGCGAACGGCGTACGCGAAGGAGCCGACGGATCGCGGGGCCGGCTGGTACCGGGACCACACCGCCTCGAAGCGAGGGTCTTGCCGGAAGAAAGCCAGGATGTCGAAGGGTTCCGGGCCGTAGAGGCGGTTTCGCCGCTGGAGATCGACGAAGATCAGCTCCGGTCGGTAGCGCTCGAGGTCGGCGATGACTGCGTCGCGAACGCTGCGCTCGAGCGCAGCACCGCGCGCGTCGGTGAACCAGGTGGGGACGTCCGGTGTGCCGCGCTGCGCGCGGACGACGGCGGCCAGCGGCCACAGGCTCGAGAAGCGCGATGCCCAGGTGGCGTGGCAGTAGCTCATGGCGGGCAGGGGCGTCATCTCGAGCGTGAGGAAGAGGACCGAGCCGCCTGTCGCGTGTCGATCGATCACCGCGGTGAGCCGATCGATCGGGCTGGCGGTCTCTCCGGCGCGCCAGCGCGCGCCCCATCGGAGCTGCGCGCTGATGTCCGGCTGCAGCAGCAGCGAGGCCGCGGTGGCGAGGGCGGCGGCGGTGGCACCGGCGATGCGTGCGCCGCGGCCCAGCGGTGCGATTCCCGCCCGCGCGAATCCCGGAACGAGCTCGAGAGCGGTGAGCGCCAGCAGCAGGATCGCCGCGCAGCGAAACGGGATCCTGTGATAGACCCAGCCGGTGTGCTGGATCAGCATGGCGCCGTAGAAGCTGGCCGTCGCCAGCAACAAGGTCCACGCCAGATCGCCCACCCGCTCGCGTCTGCGCACGGCGAATGCCGCGGCCCCGCACACCGCGATCAGCACCAGCTCGCCAGGTCGCACGATCCACGCCAGCGGCACACTGAGTCCCCAGTAGCTGTCGACCAGGAAGCTGCGCGCGAGTGCGAGGTACTCCGGCGTGAAGGCGAGGATCGCGGCGATATAGAGCATTCCGACGGCGATGCCCGCCCTGGCTTCGGGCCGCAACGCGGTGCGCCAGGAGCCGCGACGCAGGGCGAGGGCCAGCTCGAGGACGGCCATCGCCAGCAGGTAGTGGGGCTTGAGGGAGACCGCGATGCCCCCGCCGACTCCCGCGATTCGCGCGAGCTTCGGCCCCAGCTTCACGCCCTGCATCCGGGCCGCGACGAGGAGGAGATACGGCACGAGCAGCAGCCACAGGATGTGGTCCCGCTGCCCGAAGTCCTCGCCGACGGTGACGCAGCCGAGCACCGTGAGGACGACGAGCAGTGCGAAGCGAAGCCGGTCGCGGCCGGCTCCCAGGACCGCCGCGAGCGCCCGGTTGCAGACCGTGATAGATCCCAGCGTGAGCGCGAGCACAGTGGCATTCAGCACACCGGGCAGGGAGACGCCGAGCGAGCGACCGAGCAGCACCGCCGGCGTGTAGAGGTAGAGGATCAGTGGCGGATTCGTCTCGATCACATCGTCGACGTACAGCCGCGCGCCGTCGAGCAATCGGCCCGTCGCGATCAACAGCCAGGCCGCGTCGTGGTGAACCTGTCGGGAGCAGAACAGCGACACGCCCACCGAGAGGGTGACCGCGAGGGCCGCGGCGTAGGCCGACGGGTTGCCCAACACGGTGGCGCCGACGAAGCCGCACAGGCGGGTGAAGGGCTGGGTGTCGCTGCGCAGCTTCACGGCGTGAAAGGTAGCCGAGGCCCGAACAGGAGTCGCGCAGCGATCGGCGTCACGCGCGGATCAGCGGGTGTTCGAACGCGATACGCCACCGATCCGGAACTGCTGGTCCGAATACCAGGTGTCGCTGGCGATCACGACCGCGTCGAAGCCCCGTCGTCGTACCACGTCCGGGACTTCGATCTCGCGCTCGGCGAGCCCGCGTCCGCCGGGACCGGTCGCCTTCGCGGGGATCGTCGCGAGCGGCTGCCGTGCGAGGACGAACGTGACCATGAAGTCGTGCTGCTCCGAGAGGCTCGCGCGGAGATTCCGAGGGTGGCCCGGGCGGTCCCAGCGGACCACGACGCCCGGCATCAGGAACGATCGGGGCGCCGCGTCGCGGAGCTCCGAAGCCTTGAAGGACAGCCGCGGGGGCTTGCGGTAGTAGTCCGCGTCGACGAAGTCGCCGCTCCCGAAGAGCAGAAGCTCCGCGATCGCGCGCAGGCGCGCCGGGTCGAACAACGCCCCGCGGTGCACGCTGTCGAGCGTTTCGTAGAGTCTCGCGAGCCGCTCGTCTTCGAGGTGCATTTCGCCCGTTCGCAGTGTCTCGATGTAGCCGGGTGGAACCACTCGCCGCGCGTGTCCCGGGCGCCAGTCGACGGACATGGCCGGGAGTCGGGCCAGCAGCGGATCCGTCAATGCGTGCAGATCGACTACGTGTACGGCCGGTCCCCATTTGTAGGCCTGCACGCCCGCGGTACCCTCGACGGCGACCGTTCGTTCTGTGGCGGCGTCTTCCGTGGTGTCGGTCGTCTCCGACGCGGCGGGGGCGGGCGCTGGCCGCCCGCTTCGCCAATGCGCGATGAGACCGAGCTGGTGCCGGTACCAGCGGCGTTCGTCGCTGATGCCGTAGCGGGGCAGGGGGCGGTGGGGCTGTTCCTGGAACGCGTGCCAGGGTCCGCCGTCCCCAAAGTGGCTGCGCAAGACGGGAATCGCGGCGAGCAGCGGGATCGCAGCGGCGGCCGTGGCGATCCGGTGAGGCGCCCACGGCGGCAGGCACGTGAGGAGGGCGACGCCGCAGAACAGCGAGTCGGTGAGAAAGCGCCCGGCCATGAAGTCGCCGCCGATCGAGACGGTGTACAGCAGGTCGAGTGCGATGCCGGCGGCCACCGCCCCGCTCCTCGGAACGCGGAGTACCAGGGCGAGCGCGGGGCCCGCGACAAGGCCTAGTGGGAGCAGCGGGTCTGCCTCGGCGCTGATCTGGAGGTAGCGCAGGCCCTGCATCCACAGGCCGGGGACATCGGCGTCGAGCTTGGAGATTGCCGTGTTCGGAATCGGGGACCCGAAGTACAGCAGAGCGAAAGCAGACCAGAGCAGCAACGGGATCAGTCCCTGGCCGACCGAGAAGAGGCTCCTGGCGTCGCGGTGGCGCCACAGCGCGGCCGCCAGGGGCGGTGCCACGAGCAGCAGCGTGTCCGGACGGGTCATCAACGCGAGTGCGGCGATCGCGGCCATCCACCGCATCGCACGCGGGCTCTCGTCCCCGCGGACGTAGAGGGCGAGGAAGACGGCGAGCAACAGGTGCGTCAGCGGGTTCTCGAGACCGGAGGTGGAGTAGTCGACGAAGGAACGCGATAGCGCGAGGAATGCGATGCCGAGCGCCGCGGACCGCACGTC
>JBHHVG010000388.1:0-3718 GCA_046754165.1 Myxococcota bacterium | reverse complement strand
GGATCGACGGGTGCGTGGCAATGGCGGAGCCGGTGTTGCCGACGCCGAGACAGATCAGCAGCGCGCGCTGCGGATTCGGGTGGAGCAGCAGCGGAAAGTGGGCCATCAGCCGCATGTAGGTGCGCGCGCGGAGATTGGAGGTGGTCATCTGGAGCCGCCCGAAGAAGAGACGCGGAGCTCCGAATACGTCGACGAGAAAGGTCGTGTGCGCGCCGTCGCTCTTGAGCGCCCGTATGGGCTGTGTCGCGGGCAGCGAGCCTTGGCGGAAGAAGCGCCGGTCGAAATCCGCGGGCACGAGCACAGCGGTGACCGCGACCGCGGCGGCGAGCAGCAGCGGCTTCCAGACCGGCAGCGACCGCGTGTCGCGCAGCAGCAACAGCCAGCCGGCGCAGAGTCCGAACAGCAGCGAGAACAGTTTGAAGGAGTAGAAGACATTGACCTTGGGCACGAAGAGCACGAAGGCCAGGAAGCCGACGCAGAACGCGAGCGTGTTGAGACCATAGGCGAGACCGAGATGCCGCTGGTCGCCCTGGAGGTGATTGCAGACGCTCGGCAGCAACAGCGACACCAGGTAGTACGGCGGGAACACCAGGATTCCCGTGAACGCCAGCAGCTGGACCAGGCTCGTCGGGAACTGGAGGTTGCGCATGCCCTCGAGGTTCCGGTCGATCTCCACGGGGACGGGCAGCACGCTCGCCTCGACGAAGTCGCGGATGGCGTCGATGCTCAGCCAGCTCGCGAAGGCGTAGGCGGCGGCGGCGGTGAAGGCCAGCTGGATCGGCAGCAGCCGCAGCCTTCCCGAGCGCTGGACACTCGCGCTCGCGAGAAAGATGGCCAACACCGCCCAGAACGAGATGAACGACATGGTGGCGCCGGGGTTCACCTCGATCACGAAGCTGACCCGCTTGAACAGGTCTCCTTCGAGCGCGCCGGCCAGGAATCCCCCGAGCGTCACGAGTGCGATCAGCGCGACCGGTGTCGCCGAGACGGATGCGGGCCCTCGTGGCGGCGGCTCCGCCGGGGATGCCGCCGCGATACCGAAATCGGACCGCGACACCAGGAAGGCCGCGCCGAGCACCGCGTTGGCCGCGGCCATCCAGGCGAGCGTGGCGTCGTGCCCGACCCGCGGCAGAAAGACGAACTGGCAGGCGAGCACGCCGCTACAGGCACCGAGGGTGTTCCAGGCGTAGAGGGCGGCGGGAAAGCGCGCGCCCCGGGCGTGGCTGCGAAAGCGGTCGCAGAGCAGCGGGAACGTCACGCCCATGAAGAAGCAGGGCACGAAGACGCACGCGGCGGCGAGTGTTCCCTGGGCCAGGCGATAGCCGGCGGTCTGCACCCAGATGCCGTCCCGCAGCGCGTACGGGAAGCTCCCCCACAGGTCGGCGGGAAGTTGGCCGGCGGCGAAGGTCCCGAGAACCGAGATGGCGACGAGCAGCTCGACGAGGCCGTAGAGCCGGAGGCCGTGCCAGCGGCCGGGCAAGCGGGCGAGCGCCGCGGTGGTGGGCCGGCTCCACAGCGCTCCGACGGCGAGGCCGCCAATGAAGTTCGCCACCACCAGCGCGAAGGTGGTGTTGGTGGAGCCGAACCAGTCGGTGAAGACCCGGAACCACGCGACCTGGTAGCCGAGGCTGACGAAGCCCGAGACGGCGTACGCCAGGTAGACGCGCGTCACCGCCGGCGGGTCTCGTCGGTCGCCATCGCGGGATTCTCCGACAAGCAGGCGGGTCGCGCCAACCCTTTGGGGGCGGAATCCGGCTACCATGCGCCGGATGAAGCGCGCGTCCCTCCTGATCGCGAACCGCGGCGAGGTCGCCATTCGCGTCGCGCGCGCGGCGGCGGAGCGCGGCCTGCGCAGCGTCGGCGTGTTCTCGAAGGACGACGCCGCGTCTCTGCACACACGCATGACCGATGAGAGCCGCGAGCTCTCCGGCAGCGGGCCGGCCGCCTATCTCGACGGCCAGCAGATCATCGCCGTCGCCGCCGAGGCGGGCTGCGACGCCATCCATCCCGGCTACGGCTTTCTCAGCGAGAGCGCCGCCTTCGCCGGCCTCGTCGCCGACGCCGGGCTGCGCTTCGTGGGGCCGACCGCCGCGACCCTCGCCCTGCTGGGCGACAAGACCCGGGCGCGCGCGCTGGCGGGACAGTGCGGCGTGCCCTTGCTGCGCGGGTCGGAGGCCCCGGCCTCCCTCGAAGACGCGCGGGCCTTCTTCGCCTCTCTCGGCGCAGACCGCTGGATGGCCGTGAAGGCCGTGACCGGGGGCGGCGGTCGGGGATTGCGCGCCGTCCGCCGGCTGGAAGACCTCGAGGAGGCGTACAGCCGTTGCCGCTCGGAGGCCGCTGCGGCGTTCGGCAACGACGCGGTCACGGTCGAGGAGTGGGTCCCGCGGGCGCGCCACATCGAGGTCCAGATCGTCGGCGACGGCGCGGGCGGTGTCCTCGCCCTGGGCGAACGCGAGTGCAGCCTGCAGCGCCGCAACCAGAAGCTCGTCGAGGTCGCCCCGAGCCCCGGGCTCTCGCCCGATCTGCGCGCGCAGCTCATCGCCGCCGCGATCGCCATGGCGACACGGGTCGACTACCGCAGCCTCGGCACCTTCGAGTTCCTGGTCCTGGTGCCCGCGCCCGCCGACGGGCCGGGCTGGGCCTTCCTCGAGGCGAACCCGCGCCTCCAGGTCGAACACACGGTCACCGAGGCGGTCACCGGTGTCGACCTGGTCCAGACCCAGCTCGCGATCTCTGCCGGCCACTCGCTCGCAGACCTCGGCCTCGACCCGGCGCGCCCGCCCGAGCCGCGCGGCTTCGCGGTCGAGGCGCGCATCAACATGGAGACGATCGCTCCCGACGGAACCCCCGGGCCCGAGGGCGGCAGCCTGCATCGCTTCGAGCTGCCGTCCGGTCCCGGGCTGCGCGTCGACTCCTTCGGCTACGCCGGCTACACCCCGAGTCCGCGCTTCGACTCACTGCTGGCCAAGCTCATCGGCCACGTCCCGACCGGCGGCTACGCCGACGCGATCGACAAGGTCTACCGAGCCCTCTGCGAGCTTCGCATCGACGGAGTCCGGACGAACCTCCCGTTCCTCCAGAACCTGCTGCGCCACCCCGACGTGCGGGCCGACCGCATCACGACGCGCTTCGTCGACGAGCGGCTGGCCGAGCTCGCGAGCAACGAGACGGCATCGCACCGCCGTCTCTTCTTCGACCTCCCGGACGCGTCCCTGCCCTCCCCGTCCGGGACGGCCACGGCCGGCGCCCGAATCGACAGTCGTGACCCCCTGGCCGTGCTCGATCACGGTAGGTCCCGCCCCTCGGCCGAGCGGTCCGCAGCCGTCCCCGGCAGGGCCGCGGCGCCCGTCGCCGGACGGCCGGGCCCCGAGGGCACGTTGGCGGTGCGGGCCCCGATGCAGGGCACCGTGCTCACGATCCGCGTGCGGGAGGGAGACGTCGTCCACCGGGGCGAGCCACTGCTGGTGATGGAAGCCATGAAGATGGAGCACGTGATCGCCGCCTCCGTGAGCGGCATCGTGCGGCGGATCGACGCCGCCGAGGGAGACGCGCTCTTCGAGGGCACCGCCCTCGCCTACATCGAGGCCGCCGACGTCGGGGACCCCACGAGCGAGCGCACCGCCCCGCTCGACCGCGACCACGTGCGGCCGGACCTGGCCCAGGCCCAGGCCCGCCATGCCAAGGGCCTCGATGCGTCGCGCCCGGACGCCGTGGCGCG
>JBHHVG010000387.1:0-3720 GCA_046754165.1 Myxococcota bacterium | reverse complement strand
CAGGCCACAAGCTGCGCAAGAGCGAGATCATCAACCTGCCGGACATCGCGGCTCTGCCAGAGGAAGCCGCGCACGAACGCGAGTGGATGCTCTCGAAGGGCATCCGGTCCTATCTCGCCATCCCCATCCACCTCGGAGACGACACCATCGGTTACGTCGACTTCTTGCGCGAGCGAGAAGCCGCGAGCTGGTCGGACCAGGAAGTCATGCTCGGATCGGCCCTGCGACGCCACAGCGCGGAGACCGCGCAGCACCAGTCGAACCTGCGCCTGGAGGCGCTCGCCGAGCATGCGGAGGACTCGATCTGCGAGATCTCGCTGGACGGCAAGATCCTCTACGCGAGCCCGAGCTTCACCGACATCTGCGGCTACACCCCCGAGGAGCTGCGCGAGCGCGATCCGTTCCTCCTCCTCCACCCCGACGACCGCGAATCCCTCCACGCCGACCAGCTGCGCGAGATGACAGTCGGCGCAAAAGCGGACACATCGAGCTTCCGCATGCAGCATCGAGACGGGAGGTGGCGCTGGCTCGAATCGACGGCGCGGCCCTTCCGGACGTCGGCCGGCGAGGACCGGATCGCGGTCGTGATCCGCGACGTCACGAGCCGCCAGGAGAGCCAAGTCGAGCTCGAGAAGCAGCTGATGCTCGAGCGAAGCCTGGCCCAGCTCTCGCGCGAGTTCCTCGACCGGGGTGCGGACGAGATCGAAGAGGGCATCCGCCACGCCCTCCAGATCACCGGAACCCTCGCGCGGGCCGACCGAAGCTGGCTGATCTGCCTGTCGGACCGGGGTGACGACGAGGTGCAACGCTACGAGTGGTGCGCCGAGGGCATCCCGCCCCGGCCTCTGCCGACCGGCTTCGTCGAGCGCGAGCGCCAGCGCTGGGTGTTCCGACGCCTGGCCCAGGGCATGGCCGTGCGTATCCCGCGCGTCGCCCTTCTGCCGGACGACGCGAGTGCGGTCCGCGATCGGCTGCTCGAAGACGGTGTCCGGTCCTTCCTCGCCGTGCCGATCCGCTCGGGCGACGACCTGATCGGCGTGCTCGGATTCCACGTGATCCACGACGAGCGCGACTGGTCGGACCACGAAATCAGCATGTTCCAGCTGGTGGCGGGGATGTTCAACAGCGCGCTCCGACGAAAGTCCGCGGAGGCGAACCTGCGGGAGAGTGAGGCACGATTCCGCGCTCTGGCCGAGCACGCAGTCGATCCGATCTGCGAGGTCGACGAAGCGGGCGCGTTCCTCTACGCGAGCCCGAGCTTGACCGACCTGCTGGGCTACGGGCGCGACGAGCTCGATGGCCTGAACTTCTTCTCCATGATCCACCCGGACGACCTCGAGGAGATGCGCGCTGGGTACGGAGCCGAGGGTCAGGGGCACGTCACACCGGGTACCTTCGTCTATCGCGCGCGGCACAAGAACGGCGAATGGGTCGTCCTGGAGGGAACCGCCAGCGTCTTCCGAGGCGCCTCGAACGAAGTGCGCACGGTGGCGATTCTTCGCGACGTCACCGACCGCCAGCGCGCCCAGCGCGCCCTCGAGCGCCAACTCGATCTCGAGACACGAATCGCGGCCCTCTCGCGCCGCTTCCTGTCCGCGGGAGACAGCGAACTCGACGGGACGATCCGCGACTGCCTCGCGGATCTCACGGCGTTCGCGGAGACCGACCGCAGCTGGTTGTTCGCCTTCGAGCCGTCGAACGGAGAGATGCACGGCGTCTTCGAATGGTGCCGCGAGGGCATCGAGGAGCAGTCGGCGATTCTCGCGGGAGCCGACCAGGGCGACTTCCCGTGGTTCGGGCCACACGTCTTCCGCGGTCAGGTGATCCACGTCGCCGACGTCGCTGATCTTCCACCGGAAGCAGCGCTCGAGAAACGGCATCTGGAACAGCGCGGCGTGCGTTCCTTTCTCGGAATTCCGCTGCACTCCGGAGACTCACCAGTAGGAGTCCTCGGTTTCGAGACGGTGAGCCGGACGCAGTCGTGGTCCACCGAACGGATCACGCTGCTGCGTCTCGTGGGCGAGATTTTCGGTACGGCCATGCAGCGCCTGCGCATGGAAGAGAACCTGCGCAACAGCCAGCTCCAGCTACTGCAAGCCCAGAAGATGGAGGCGGTCGGCACGCTCGCAGGAGGCATCGCCCACGACTTCAACAACCAGCTGACCGTCATGCTGGGCAATGCGCGCTTCGTGCTGGGCCAGGTCGAGGACGACCCGGAGTTGAAGGACGCGCTCACGGACCTCAACCGCGCCGCGGACCACTGTGCTCAGCTGACTCGGTCGTTGCTGGCCTTCTCGCGCCGCGGCGCCGCGTCACCCTCCTCACTTTCCGTGAGCGAGGTGGTTTCCGAGGCCGAGGAGCTTCTGCGTCCCTTGATCCCGAGCTCGATCGATTTCGAGGTCTCCCACCACCCCACAGCCGACCGCGTCGAGGCGGACGCGACCCAGCTGCAGCAGGTACTCGTCAACCTCGCCGTAAACGCGCGCGACGCCATGGCCGACGGCGGCAGTCTCGTGATCACCACCGGCAGCCGCCACTTGGATGCCGCGGCCGCGGCGCGCCTCGGTCTCGCAGAATCCGGGAAGTACGTGGAGCTCGCGGTCATCGACACCGGCAGCGGAATCGACGACGCCACGCTCGCGCGCGTGTTCGAGCCCTTCTTCACCACGAAGCCCCTCGGCGAGGGCACAGGGTTGGGGCTCGCGACCGCGTACGGCATCGTGACCGAGTGCGGAGGCGCCATCGAGGTCGACACGACGGTCGGTGCCGGGACGACGTTCCGGGTCTTCCTGCCGGTGTCGTCTGCCACCGCGGAAGCCCGCATCGACGCGCCTGCGGCGGCGGTTCCGCGGCGCCCGGGAACCATTGTCGTCGTCGAGGACGAAGGCGCCGTGCGGCGCTTCGTCCAGCGCGCGCTCGAGCGCAAGGGCTTCGAGACCCTGTCTGCCGGAAGTGGACAGGAAGCACTCGATGCCATCGCGAGCCACCCCGGCGGCATCGACGCGGTCGTCACGGACATCGACATGCCGCGCATGAGCGGCATCGCCCTTGCGCGAAAACTGGCGGTGACGCATCCCGATCTGCCCATTCTCTTCATGTCAGGCTCGCAGCAGGAGCTGCTCGACGAGCCCGTCGCCCAGGAGGCGCTCGGCAGCTTTCTCCAGAAGCCGTTCACGGAGGAAGACCTGATGGGCGCGGTGGCCGGCCTCGCGGCCGGCACCAAGGCAAGCTAGCCCCGGCGCGACATCCGGCCGGCGGAGCGACAGCGCTCGCTCTTTCCACGCGGCTGAGAGACACTCCCGGCGGATGGGAGTCATGCCGACGGGCGAAGAGCTTCGACGCCTGCTGTTGCGCATCGACGGCAGGGGCTACAGATCCTACAAGGATGTCCGCGGCGGGTTCGACTTCGGCGATCTCCTCCTCTGGATCGACCACGTGCAGGGCGACCCGTTCGCCGCACCGTCGAAGCTCCGGATCCGCGTCGCGGAGAGCAGATCGCGGCTGCCGTCGGAGCTGTACGCGAACGCCGCGCGCGGCATGGCGATGGCCGACTACCTCGCGAGGCGCGTCCGCACCGCCATCGATGCGGTCGTCGGAAGCCGGCGCGGCAGCGGCAAGAGCGGGCTCGTCGCCATCGACGCCGGAGAACAGACGGTGCTGGAGCGAACCGCGGTGCGCCTCACCCGCGACTGGGTCGAGGCGCGGATGGAGGTCGGCCTG
>JBHHVG010000386.1:0-3739 GCA_046754165.1 Myxococcota bacterium | reverse complement strand
GTCGATTCCGGCACGGGCTCTCGCGCGCGGCGTGATCGTGAATCTCACCGCACGACGCGTGATCCGCTTCTTCCCGCCCCTGAACATTCCCGAAGAGGATCTCTGGCCGGCGGTAGACGCGGTCTTGTCGCTGCTCGTGGAGTGAGGCGCCCGAGCGTCAGCCGTCCTCGGGGATGCGCACCACGAAGCGGATCTTCTCACCGGCGGCGAACTGCGTGACGGACTCGAGGAAGGCCCGCTCCATCGCCCCCGGCGCCTGGGCGCAGTCCAGGCGGAAGATCACCGGCGCTCCCGCGTACTGGGGGTACTCGCGCTCGAGGTGCCCGGCGGCCACGTACGACAGGTAGCTGTTGAACTTGTCCTCGACCTGCTTGATCTGGTCCGGGCTCGCGCCCCAGGGCCGTGCCTCGATCATGGTCAGGACCACGGCACGCAGGTCGGCGTCGAAGGAGATCAGATCGACGACCTTCGGGTTGTGAACACCGCGCTCTTCGGGTATCTGCTCCATGGTTCTGCCGTCGCTTCAGCCGCCGAACATCCCGCCGTTGACGTGGATCACGCTGCCGTTCACGTAGCTTCCGCGCGACGCCAGGAACGTCACCACGTCGGCCACCTCTTCCGGGCGGCCCATGCGTCCCTGGGGAATGCGTGCCACGATCGCCTCCCGGATCTCCGGCGGCAGCTCCTCGGTCATGTCGGTGTCGATGAAGCCGGGGGCGACGGCGTTCACGAGGATCTCGCGACCGGCGAGCTCCTGGGCCAGCGACTTCGTGAAGGCGTCGAGCCCAGCCTTGACCATCGTGTACGGGATCTGTCCGGGATTTCCCGTGTGTCCGACGACGCTGCTGATGTTGACGATGCGCCCGTGGCTGCGCCGCAGCATGAAGCGCCGCAGCACGAGCTTGGTCAGGTACCAGGTAGCGCGCGCCATGGCCGCCACCGCGTCGTAGTGCGCGAGCTTCATGGTGAGCATCGGGGCGTTGACGTTGTAGCCAGCGTTGTTGACCAGCACGTCCACGCGCCCGGCCTCGTTCTTGAGCTCGGCGATGAGGCCTTCGACAGCCGCGTCGTCGCACAGGTCCGCGCGCAGCGTGAAGGCGTTGGAGAGCTCCGCCGCCAGCTTGAGTGCCCGCTCTTCGCTCGACCGGAAGTGGATTCCGACGCGAAAGCCGTCGGCGGCCAGGGCGCGGCAACACGCCGCCCCGATTCCGGTGGCACCGCCGGTCACGAGCGCGACGGGCGCTTCGGCCGAGCCCACGTCGGCGGGCGACGTCACTGGGTCACGCCGGAAATGTGCTCGCCGCCGTCCACGCGGATCACTTCGCCGTTGATCCAGGCGGCGTCGTCGCCGGACAGCAGCGCGATGACGTTGGCGACGTCGCGGGGCGTGGTCAGCCGGCGGAAGGGGTTGCGCAGGCGCGCCTGGGCCTTCAGCTGGTCGCTGCCGGGAATGGCGGCGAGCGCCGGAGTCTCGGTGATGCCGGCCTGCACGATGTTGCAGCGCAGCCCAAAGGGCGCGTATTCGACGGCGATGGAGCGAGAGAGGGATTCCAGCGCGGCCTTCGCCGCTGCCACCGCCGCGTAGCCCTTCCAGGCGACCTCGTTTCCCTCGCTGGTCAGGCCGAATATGCGCGCGTCGGAGGCGAAGAGCTTGCGCGCGAAGAGCCCCTGGACCCAGCCGAGGAGGCTGGTTCCCATCGCGTGGATGGTGCGGGAGAAGTCTTCCTCGTCGAGAAAGTGCTTGTCCGAGTAGATGGGTGGGCTCGCCAGCGCCTGGGCCTCGTCCACCCCCTCGCCGAAGAGCTCGTCGAGGGCGGCCTGCACGACCGCACCGTCGAGTCCGAGCTTCGAGGCGAGGGCGCCGGTGGCCGGGCGGGTCGTTGCCGCCTCGGGGGTCAACAGCTTCAGGTTCCCGAACGCGATCGAGTGGAGCAGCACCCGCACGCGCCCCTCGTCGCCCAGGACACCCGTGAGCTCGTCGAGCACGGCGGCGCGCTTGTCCGCCGAGAGGGCGTCCGAGTTGAAGGTCCGCACCTGCACGCCGGTACCGCGCAGCTTCTCGAACTCGGGCTCGATGGAGGCCAGCACCGCGCGCCGGTCGCGGTGGACCAGGCACAGGTTCATGCCCCGCTCCGCCAACACCCGCGCGGTGGCGAGCCCGAAGCCGCTCGAACCGCCGAGAATCACGGCCCAGTGTCCCGGGTCGAAGCGTCCCGTCACGTTCGCTCTCCTCGCTGGGGGTGGGAGAGAATCTAGCCCGCATCGGACGGCAGATCCTGCGCCCGGAGGCCGCGCCCCGCGGGCGACCCCGGTCCGCTCGTCTCGATGCCGACCTCGGCGAACAGCTCCGACAGGTCCTCGCGGCGTGCCGCCGCGACGCGGTTGTCCGCGGGCAGCGCCTCGCCGAGGCGCTTGAAGTAGCGCCTGTCCGTCCGACCTTCGACGACCACCACGATGCCGCGGTCGTCCTCGCTGCGGATCAGTCGGCCGATCATCTGCTTCAGATTGAGCAGCATCTTGCCCATCGTGTAACGGCCAAAGGCGTCTCCGCCCGCGGCCTTGATGAGCGCCTCGCGGCGCTTCCGCAGCTCCGTCGGCACCTCGAAGGGCAGCTTCTCGATCACGACCGCCTGCAGGGCCGGGCCAGCGATGTCGAGCCCCTGCCAGAAGGTCCGGGCGCCGAGCAGAAGACCGCCGCCCCCTGCGCGGCTGAAGCGCTCGACCAGGGCCACCGGATCGTCGGTCGCACGCCGCGGCGACAGGATGTCGAAGCCCTCGCCGCGCAGGCGTTCGGCGAGCCGTACGTCGACGTCGCGCATGCGCCGCAGGCTGGTGAACAGGCCGAGGGTGCGGCCGCCGAGCAGGCGCGCGACGTCGACCAGGACGTCGGTCGTCTCCTCGACGAGGTCGCCCTCGCTCGAGAGGGCGACCACGCGCATGTGGCGGTCGTAGGGGAAGGGACTCTCGATCGCGAGGCGCGTCACGTCTTCGGCGCCGTCGACGTCGATCTCGAGCTCCCCGAGCGCCGCCGTCGAGTCTCCGCCGACGAACAGGCTTGCGGACACACACGCCAGCGCCTCGAGACGCTGGGCGAAGCCCTCGTGGAAGGCCCGCGCCGGCGCGACGGCGCGGGTCACCAGACGCCAGCGGTCATGCGGCGCTTCGAGCCGCTCGAAGGCGGCCACGGATTCCTCCGGGCGCGGACCGAACGCGCCGCGCAGCCCCTCGGCCGCCGCGCGCAGATCCGCCGTCACGCGCCCAACGGCCGGGTCCTCGCCGTCCTCCGGGTCCGGACCGCGTGGTGCGTCGACCTCGTCGGCGAAGTCCGCCACCGCATCGAGCCGGTCCGCCGCCAGGGCCGCCAGGTTCATGGCCTCGGGGACGATCCGGTCGGCGTGGGCCGGGAGCTGCACCTCGCCAAACTCGCTGGCGCGGTCTGCCAGCGAGCGGCCGAGGCCGACGAGGTCCTGGTGGATCTCACGGCGCCAGGCGCGGACGTCCGCGGCCGCGGAGCGCGTGCGACCGGGCGCCAGCAGCGCCCCGCTGCGCTGCTTGTCCGCCGGTCGTCCGAACAGCTCGTCGAAGCGCTCGAGCACCTCCGCGGGACGGACCTCGCGGGCGTAGACCTCGTCCGCGTGCGGATCGACCCCGTCCGGGAGGTCGATCTCCGCCCGGATCACGTGCAGAAAGCTGAGCGGGTTCCCTTCGGCGAGCGCGCGGGCCTCGCTCGTATTGACCA
>JBHHVG010000385.1:0-3747 GCA_046754165.1 Myxococcota bacterium | reverse complement strand
GCCGCCTGGGTCGCCGACCCACTGGCCCACGCGCGCCGTCCCACCCGGAGCCTCGGAGGCGGGGACTTCGCGATCGGGGGAGACCATCCGGTCCGGGTCGAGCTCGAGTTCGGAGCGCTTCCGCCGGATCCGGCCGGCGCCGCACAGGCCCTGGCGGTCTCCCTGGGCCGTGTCCCGGAGGTCGCGTGCGAGGGCCTGCTGGTCGAGGTCTACGACCCCGCAGGGCGCGACCGGCTCGAGCGCTTCGCGGCGGCCTTGACCGAGGCCGGCATCGCCCCGTCCCTCGCGGTCCGCTCCGAAGCGGGGGTCGCGAACGCCTGCGCCGCCGTTGCCTCGCGCCTCGTCGTCGCTGTGGGCGAGCTCATCTCCGACGAGCTGCTCGTCTCGGTCGCCAAGGACGCCGTGATCTCCGGCGTTCCTGTGGAGTGGGAGCTGCGCGGCGGGACCGCAGACATCGCTACCCTCGTCGATCGGGTGATCGCCGTCGGCGAAGTGGCCGGATTGGCGGACTTCCTGGTGTCGCCCTGCACCGAGCTGCCGGTCCAGGCGGCGCGCCTGGTCGCGGCGCGACTGTCGGCGCGCGGCTGCGACGCCCCGATCGTGCTTCGGTACCGGCGCGACGAGATCGTCGGAGACGAAGCGTCGCTGGTCGCGGCGGCCGTCGATCTCGGCGCGCCGCTGTGCGACGGCATCGGCGACGCCATCGCGCTGGCGGGCTTCGGGGACCCCGGGCGCAGCGTGGAGCTCGGCTACCGCATCCTCCAGGGAGCGCGGCTGAGGACCTCCTGGACCGAGTTCATCTCCTGCCCCTCCTGCGGCCGGACGCTCTTCGACCTCGAGGAGACCACGGCCCGCATCAAGCGCCGCACCGAGCACCTGCGCGGCGTGAAGATCGCGATCATGGGCTGCATCGTGAACGGCCCCGGCGAGATGGCCGACGCGGACTTCGGCTACGTGGGCTCCGGCCCCGGAAAGGTGAACCTCTACGTCGGCAAGGAGCTCGTCGTTCGCAATGTCCCGGAGTCGTCAGCGGACGATCGGCTGGTGGATCTGATCCGCGAAAGCGGGCGGTGGGCCGACCCCGCATAGGAGCCCGACCGGTGGACGCGGTCGACCCCAGCGGCGCAAGCCCGCCGCGATTCTGACAGCCGGAGGCACCGCCGCCAGATCGGCGGATGGGCGTCAGAAGGTCCGGGGCGGGGCCGCGACGTCGATGTTGATGTCGCTCTCGGCGGCGAGCCGTTGGAACTCCTCGACCATGGCGAGGCCGGGTGGTCGCGGCCGAGGATCTCGGCGCCGAGCCCGATCAGGATGCCGGCCACCAGGATGCCTTCGGCGGCACCGAGCAGGCCGCCGCCGGCGCGGTCGGCCCAGTTCAACCCCGCCGCGGTCAGCGTTCGACGCAGGCCCCTCCCGAGCAGGACGACGCCGGTGATGGTTCCGATGGCGAGGATGGCACCGGCGGTCCACGGTGCGACCTCACCGGAGATCCCGCCGCCCGAGACGTGCTCGAGCCAGGCCGCCGTCGGCAGGCTGAAGATCTGGACCGCCAGGTAGGCGCCCCCAATGGCGGCGATCGAGAATCCCTCTTTCACGAACCCGACGAAGAAGCCGCGCATCGTGGCGGCGGCGACGATCGCGAAGGCGACGATGTCCAGCGGCTGGATCTCCATTCAGTGTCCCCCTTTCTAGCGATACAATCCGCGCCATGCGTTGCGACGCGGCGGTGATCGGTGGGGGGCACAACGGTCTGGTCACTGCAGCATACCTCGCGCGCGCCGGATTGCGCACGCTCCTGCTGGAGCGCCGCCCCGTGCTGGGCGGCGCATGCGTCACGGAGGAGCTGTGGCCGGGCTTCCGGCTCTCTCGCGCCGCCTACGTCGCCGGTCTGCTGCGGCCCGCCGTGGTGCGAGAGCTCGGCCTCGCGGCGCGCGGCCTGTCGCTGCTTCCGCGCGACCCCGCCTCCTTCACGCCGCTCCCGGACGGTCGCGGACTGCTGCTGGGGCGAGATGCCGCGGAAACCCACCGGCAGATCCGGCAGTTCTCGGCCCGGGACGCCGAGCGATACCCCGACTATGAACGCTTCCTCGACCGCACCGCCCGGGCGCTCGAGCCCCTGCTCGACGTGCCGCCTCCCGACCCGGCGCATCTGCGCGTTCGGGATCTCGGCCCGCTGCTGCGCCTGGCCGCCGCCGCGCTGCGGATCCGCAAAGACCTTCCCCGGGCACTCGCGCTGCTGCTGGGCCCGGCGCGACCGACCCTCGAGCGATGGTTCGAAAGCGAGCCCCTGCGCAGCACCCTCGCCACGGACGCGGTGATCGGTGCCTGGGCGGCGCCGTCGACGCCCGGAACCGGCTACGTGCTCTTCCACCACGTCATGGGCGAGACCCACGGCGCGCGCGGGGTGTGGGCCTACGTCGCCGGTGGAATGGGGAGGCTGTCCGGGGCCATCGCCGACGCCGCCCGAGAGGCCGGGGCAGAGCTGCGAACCGACGCGCCGGTGGCCTCTATCGATGTCGCGAACGGGCGCGTCGCCGGGGTGACGCTCGCGGATGGCGCGACGGTGGAGGCCGCCACCGTCGTCTCTGGCGCCGATCCGCACCACACCCTGCTCGGTCTCGTGGGTTCGGGTCATCTGCCCGACGAGTGGGTCCGCGAGCTCCGAGCCCTCGACTTTCGCAGCCCGAGTCTCAAGATCAACCTGGCCCTCGATCGCCTGCCGCGGTTCCGCGGGCGCCCGGGCGACGGGCCGGGCCCGGAGCACGCCGGAACCATCCACGTGGGCGCCGATTCCCTCGACGCCCTGGACGCCGCGTTCGCCGCCGCGCAGAACGGCCAGCTTCCCGAGCGACCGCTCGTCGAGCTCACGCTTCCGTCCGCGTGCGACGCGAGTCTCGCGCCGAAGGGCGCGCACGTCGCGTCGATGTTCGTCCAGTACGCGCCCTACGCGCTCTCGGATTCGAGCTGGGATGCGGAGCGCGATCTCTTCGCGGACCGGGTCTTTCGACTGGTCGACGACGTCTCCCCCGGATTCTCCGAAAGCGTGCTGCACCGCGAGGTGCTCGCGCCGCCGGACCTGGAGCGCGTCTTCGGGCTCACCGGCGGCAACATCTTCCACGGCGCCATGTCGCTCGACCACTTGCTGTTCATGCGGCCCACACCGGGCTGGTCCCGTTACCGCACGCCCATCGGGGGTCTCTATCTGTGCGGCGCGGGAACGCACCCGGGCGGCGGTGTGATGGGGGCGTGCGGGCGCAATGCCGCCCGTGAGATCCTCCGCGACCTGGCACGCTGAGTCGCCGCGGTGGCGTCTGCCGCACCGCCTCCCGTGCGGCCGAAGCGGAGCCTCTAGGCCTGCTTCCCTCCACTCACGAGACGCAGATACAAGGCGGCATCCTCGCGGTCCGGGTGGCTGGCCAGCACCGTCCTCCACGCGCGCAGCGCGTCCTCCGCGCGTCCCAGGGTGTAGAGGGTGAGGCCGCGCTGGACCGCGGCGTCGATGTAGTCGGGGTTCGCCCGCAGCACGCGGCTGAACTCGGCGAGGGCCCGGTCTGGCAGCCCGGCCTCGCGCAGGGCGACGCCCAGCCGGAAGCGAATGTCGTGGAAGCCCGGACAGCGGTCGAGCGCCTTGCCGAAGGCCTCGATGGCCTCGCGAAAGTCGCCGACCTCGGCGTACGCATCCCCGAGCTGACCCTGGAGATTGGCGAGTTTTCCGCGCGTCGTCGCGTCCAAGACACCGTCGCCGGG
>JBHHVG010000384.1:0-3759 GCA_046754165.1 Myxococcota bacterium | reverse complement strand
GGCGGCCACGTCCTCGGGTGTGCACACCGCGCGCAGGGGGACGCGGTTCTCGATGGCCGACTTCATCGCCTCGTAGCCCTCTCCGAGGCCTCCGGCCAGCCAGCGGCCGGTGATGAAGCCGGGTGCCACCGCGTTGACGCGGATCCTCGGGCCGAGGCAGCGCGCGAGGGTGATGGTGAGGTTGTTGAGAGCTGCCTTCGAGGCGCAGTAGGGGATCGAGCTGCCGACGCCGCTGATCCCGGCCACGCTCGAGACGCTCACGATCTCGCCGCCCTCGTCCGCGGCCAGCGCATCGCGCGCGGCGCGGGCGCATTGGAAGGGACCGATCAGGTTCACGCCCAGGATGTGCTCCCACGCCTCGGGGGTGACGGCGTCGAGGTCTTCGTGGGAGATGAAGCGCGTGGTTCCCGCGTTGTTGACCAGGATGTCGAGGCCGCCGAAGTCCGACACGGCGGCCTCCACCATGCGGTGACAGGCGTCGTCGTCCGCCACGTCGGCGCCGAAGGCGACGGCGTTCACACCGAGCGCCTCTGCCTCCCGAGCGGTCTGTTCGGCCCCGTCGCGCGAGCGGCGGTAGTTGACGAGGACGTGACAGCCCCGCCGCGCGAGCTCGAGGGCGGTCGCCCGCCCGACCCCGGTCCCGCCGCCGGTGACGATTGCCGCCTTGCCCGCCACGTCCATGGCATGCTCCCCACGCCCGTCCTGTTCGGGCGCCTCCGGCTGATGCTAACGGTTCAGCGCGCGCGTGGCCGTTCGAGATCGTAGCGAAAAGCCCACGAAAGTCCGAGGTTCGGCTGGTTGCGCCCAAGCGGATTGTTGTATCGTTCTCGCGCGTCGGATCCGAGGGGTGGGGAAAGCGGTGTCGCGTGGGGCGGCCCGACCGGTGAGATCCATCCAGGAGCCTGGAGTCGTCATGAGTGACGTTGCGCGTGCTTCGCACGCTCGGGTGTCGCCGAACGTCCTGCCGACGGATTTCCTGCGGCGCACCGCCGGTGAGTTCGCGCCACGGCCGTGGATCTACTGGGCCGACATGCTGGCCTCCGCGGCTCTCGGTTGGTCCCTGTTCTTCTTCTCGCTGGAGCTTCCGCTCTTCTCCGCCCTCCAGGTCGTGGCGACCCTCGGGGCGGTCTTCGCCCTGCTGCGCGCGGCGCTCTTCATCCACGAGCTCTGCCACGTCAAGCCGAGCCAGCTGCCCTGTTTCGAGGTGGCCTGGAACCTCTTGGTGGGCATTCCGCTGCTGATCCCGAGCCTGATGTACGTGGGCTCCCACATGGACCACCACAAGCGGATGGCCTTCGGCACGGAAACCGACCCGGAGTACGCCCCCATCGCTCACTGGAGCCGCCTGCGCATCGCCGCCTTCGTGGTGACCGTGGCGTTCGCGCCGCTGCTCCTCCCGATCCGCTGGGGTGTGCTCACGCCGCTCTCGCGCGCGATCCCGGCGCTGCGCCCCTGGGTCGTCGGCAAGCTGTCGACGCTCGTGATCAACACCAGCTACACCCGTCCGATGCCCCGCGGCGCCCACGTGCGGCGCTGGAACCTCGAGGAAGGCGGCGCGGCCCTCACCGTCTGGGCCGTCGGCGCCCTGGTGCTGGCCGGCGTGATTCCGGTCGCCTTCGTCACCCACTGGCTGGTCGTAGGAGCCGGTATCCTGGTCGCGAACCAGGTGCGCACCCTGGCGGCGCACGGCTACGAGAACGAGGGCGAGTGCATGGACGCCGAGCAGCAGCTGCTCGACTCCATCAACCTGGGCGGCAAGCCCGTGCTGAGTTCGCTGATCGCCCCGGTCGGCCTGCGCTACCACGCCCTGCACCACTACCTGCCGAGCCTGCCGTACCACAGCCTCGGCACGGTGCACCGGCGCCTGTCGGCGCTGCTGCCCCACGACGCTCCTTACCGGCGCACGCAGAGCGACGGCTTGTCGGTCACCCTCCAGGCGCTCTGGAAGCGATCGGCCGCGCATTAGGCCGGGGTTCCCGGGTCTCCGTCGGAGCGTCAAGCGCTCCAGCCGGCCTCAGCTCTCCCCGAGATCCTGCGCGATGCGGCGTGCGTTGCCGGTGGCGCCGATCTCGCGGGCGATGCGGAGTGCCTCTCGCAGCGCGCGCTGCTGCTCGGCGTCGTCAGCGATGCGCGCGGCGAGGCGGGCGCGTTCGATCCAGACGAGCGGCGGGAAGGCGCGTAGCTCGAACTCGTTCGCGCTCTCCTCGGCGCGGTCCAGAGCGGAGCGGATCGCGCCGGGTCCGTCGGGTGCGTCAGCGTGCAGCAGGACGTTCGCACGTCCGATCTCGATGATGGTGTCGAAGCGTCGCGTACCCATCGCTTCGATGTAGCGACCGGGAGCGAGCTGCCGGAGCCTCGGAACCGGGTCAGAAACGGCTTCTTGACCCCGGACCATCCGCTGTGTAGAAGCAGGGGGTGCAGTGCAGCAGCTGCCAGCAGGACGTCCCCGATGGCTCCATCTTCTGTCTCCGGTGCGGGGCGGCGCTCAGCCTCCGCTGTAGCAGCTGCGGGACCGAGCTGCCGGGCGGTTCGCGCTTCTGCAGCCAATGTGGCGCGGAGGCGGGCAGCCGAGCTTCCGACGACATGCCCGCGGCGGTGGAACGCTCGCCCCTCGACTACACGCCCAAGCACCTGGCCGAAAAGATCCTGAACCAAAAGTCGGCGCTGGAGGGCGAGCGCAAGCAGGTCAGCGTTCTGTTCGCGGACGTCAAGGGCTCGCTCGGCATGCAGGAGGGAATCGATCCAGAAGAGTGGCACGGGATCATGGACCGGTTTCTCCAGATCCTGACCGATGGGGTCCATCGCTTCGAAGGCACCGTCAACCAGTACACGGGCGATGGGATCATGGCGCTCTTCGGTGCGCCCATCAGTCACGAGGATCACGCCCAGCGCGCCTGCTACGCCGCGTTGCATCTCTCCGAAGCGCTGCGCGGCTACGCTCGCGAGCTGCGCCGCGAGCACGGCCTCGACTTCACCACCCGTATGGGGATCAACTCGGGCGAAGTGGTGGTAGGGAAGATCGGCGACGACCTGCGCATGGATTACACGGCCCAGGGCCACACGGTCGGCCTAGCGGCCCGAACGGAAGCATTGACCGAGCCCGGAAAGGTGTACATCACGCAGCAGACAGCGGAGCGCGTGAAGGGTTACTTCGACTTGGAGGATCTCGGCCCCTTCAAGGTGAAAGGGGTGACTGATCCGGTCCCGATATTCGAGTTGGTCGGGGCCGGTGCCCTGCGCACGCGCTTCGATGTGTCGCGTGCGCGCGGATTGACGCGCTTCGTGGGTCGCGAGTCCGACATGAAGACGCTCGAGTCCGCGTTCGAGGGCGCGAAACAGGGCAAGGGACGAGCCGTCGGTATCGTAGCCAACGCCGGCGTGGGGAAGAGCCGCCTGTGCTTCGAATTCGTGGAGAAGTGTCGAGCCGACGGCATCACGGTGCTCCAGGGTTCTGGCGTCGCACACGGCAAGAAGATCGCGCTGCTTCCGATTCTCGAGATCGTGCGGGGCTACTTCGGGGTCGATCAACGCGACGATCCGCGACAGGCACGCGAGAAGGTGGCCGGTCGGCTGCTGCTCATCGACGAGCAGTTCCGCGAGGTGCTGCCCCTGATGTTCGATTTCCTGGGCATTCCCGACCCAGAGTTCCCCTTGCCCCCCCTGCCCGCCGAGGTGCGCCAGCGCCGGCTCGTGGCGGTCAACCGGCGCCTCATCGAGCGGGGGAATCCAGAGGGCTTCGTGATCCTGATCGAGGATCTC
>JBHHVG010000383.1:0-3760 GCA_046754165.1 Myxococcota bacterium | reverse complement strand
CATCGTCTTCTACTCCCCTTCGCGATCCTCTTCGCCCTCGCTGCACTCGAGCGGCTGCTCGCCTGGCGGGCCCTCGGTCGCCCGCGCGATCTCGTGATCAGCGGCCTGTTGATCGGGCTCTCGGTCGCGTTCAAGCAGAACTACGGCGCCTTCGCGGCGCTCGGAGCGCTGGTCTCCGTCCTGGCGTTCCGGGTCGAGCGCGGCGACGCGCGCGGTGCCGTCGTGCGTGGGTGCCTGGGCGACACGCTCCGCCTGGGTGTCGGCGGAGCGGCCGTCGTCGCCGCCGTCTTCGGCTATTTCGCGTACCGTGGCGCATTCGCCGCGGTCTTCGACAGCCTCGTCATCCACCCCTTCGTCTTCGGCGGGCGCCAGGACATCGCGTTCCCGACCGTGCTCTCCATCTTCGCCGGGCAACCGCTGGCCGGTGTCGACGCCCTGACCTACGGCGCGTACTCCTACAGTCAGGCACCCGACCCGTTCTTCTCGAACAACTTCCTGCTGTCCGGGCTCCACCGGGCGCGCTTTCTCGAGCGCCTGCACCTGCTGCTGTTCTGGCTGCCCGTGTCGGGGCTCGTCGCCGGAGGCTTCTACGCGCTGCGCCCGGCCGAGGCGCGGCGGCCCCTCGACGGCGGGCTCGCCGCCGTGCTCGCCATGGCGGCGTTCGTATTCCTGGGCGTCTTCCCACGGGCCGACTTCAACCATCTCATGAACGTGCTCCAGCCGACGATCATCGCGGGCGTGCTCGTGGCGCACCGGCTGTTCGAACGGCTGGGCAGCCCGTGGTCGCTGACCGCACGTGCCGGTCTGGCCGTCGGCTGCGCCGTCGTGGGTGTCTACGCCTTCACCGCGGGCTCCTGGTACCTCCACATCCTCCAGGCGCTGAATACGAAAGTCGACGTGCCTCGGGGCGGCGTGCTGACGACGGTCATCGACGCCAGCCTGATCGATTTCCACCTGAAGGCGATCCGCGAACGGACCGACGACGGCGACGCGTTGCTCACGGTACCGGCGCTGACGATGTACAACTTCCTGGCCGACCGCCGCGTGCCCGGCCGCTACTACAACCTCTATGAACACCACATCGCTCACGACGGCGGGGCGGGCGTCGTCGAGGCCGCCGAGGCCGAGCGGGTGAAGCTGGTCCTGGCGGACTACAACAACTTCTTCTCCGACCGCGTCGGCCTGCGCTTCTACGCGCCGAAGCTCGCCAAGTACCTGCGGACGCACTTCGAGAACGAGTTCGACGTCGCCGGCGATCGCTACTTCTACATGACGCGGCGCGAGGTGGCAGACGGCGAGCGCCATGGCGCGGACCTGGTGGGGATCTGTGACGTCGAGACGGAGCCCTCGGCGTACACCCGCGAGCACCTGTTGTTCGCGAGCCTCTACCAGGCCCGAAACATCGAGAAGCCGGATACTCCCGTGACGACGCCGTGCACCTTCACGGTTCCGGAGCGGGGCGAGCTGGCGGTCTCGATCGGTTATCGCCGGCCCGCCGCCGTCGAGCGCGGCGCGCGCCTGAAGGCCGAGGTCTGGCTGGTCGCCGGGGAGGAGCGTACGCGCCTGTTGTCCAAGGTGATTCCCGTCCAACGCATCGAACGCTGGGACACCGCGCCGGCGCCGGAGTTCCGCGTCGATCTCACTCCCTACGCCGGAAAGGAGGTCACCCTCGAGTTCCAGACCTCTTTCCGCGGTCAGGCGCGGATGCCCCCCTTTGATCTCGGCGGCTACGCGTTGGCGTGGCACGACCCGCGGGTCGAGACCCGTCGCGACCGCGTGCTGCTGATCGGCATCGATGGGGCGACCTTGCGCGTGATCGCACCGATGCTCGCGGACGGACGCCTTCCCAATCTGGCGAAGATCGCGGAGGAGGGCGTGTCTGGCCCCTTGCGCTCGGCCCATCCGCTGCTCTCGCCGCGCATCTGGACGACGATCGCCACCGGCAAGGTCCCGAGGAAGCACGGCATCACGCATTGGGTGCGGAAGAACGACTCCGGCGACATGGAGCTGCAGCTCAGCAGCGATCGCGTGGTTCCCGCTCTGTGGAACATGACCTCCGCGAGCGGGTACACCAACGGCGTCGTGAACTGGCTGGTCTCGTACCCACCGGAGAAGATCCGCGGGGTGATGATCTCGGACTTCGCCATCGCCGGACAGCGGGAGGCCCGTGAGAAGCTCTTCGCCGGGATTTCGGATTCGACCGGTGCGGTCGACCTCGACGTGACGTGTCCCGCGGAGTGGATGGAGGATCTCGAGCGGTTGACGGCCTCGGACGAGACCCTCCTCGGGAGGGAGAACCCGTTCGAGTCGAACGACGCACTACCGAAGTGGATGAACAAGGTCATTCCCGCCCAGTCGTTTCGCGACGACGACCTGACGACACGCGTGGCCCTCGACGTCGAGGAGCGCATTCACCCGGACGTGCTGATGGTTTACCTCTCCGGGATCGACAAGGTGTCCCACAATCTATGGGGCGGGCTGGAGCCCGAAGACGCCTATCCTTCGCACATCCGCTTCACCGCGTCGGAGCGTGCGGAAACCGTCGCCGAGCTGGAGGGGTACTACGCCTACACGGACGAGCTTATCGGTAAGCTCCTCGAGCGATACGGTCCCGACGATCTCGTGATGATCGTCTCCGACCACGGCTTCGAGGCGCGCGTCCTGGTCTACTGGCTGACGGGCGGGCACGACTCGGATGACGCCGTCGATGGGATCGTCTTCGCCCGTGGCTGGAAGGTTCCGGCGGGAGAGGCGGTGCACGGTATGCGCATCACCGACGTCACGCCCACGATCCTGTCCTGGCTCGGCCTTCCGGTGGGGAAGGACATGGACGGACGAGTGGCGAGCTTCCTGGGCTCCGCGCCGCCCCGCTTCATCGCCAGCTGGGACGCCGCGCCGGTCGAGCGCGTCGGCGACCACCGCGCGGAGGTGGAGTCGTCGGTGATGGAGCAGCTCCGGGACCTCGGCTACGTGGAGTAAAGGGCCGCCACGACGCGCGCGAGCGGCCCGCGAAGCGGAAACGGGTGTCACCGCCGGGGCTTGCGCCTCGGCGATGAACGCCCTGGGAGCGGGTCCGTCGACTTCGACGACGCGACGGGATGCCTCTCAACCGCTCCCTTCCCCATGCTCCGCCCGGCGACGTGCTCGCCGATCGAGGTTCCGGTTGATGCGTGCGCCGCGCCGGTCGAGCCGGCGATCGACCCGTTCTCCGCTGCGGTCGAGGCGGCGGTCGATCCGCTCGCCGCGCCGGTCGAGGCGCGCGTCGATGCGGTCGCCCCGGTTCTCGAGTCGCCGGGCGCGGCCGTCCCGGCCGGCCTCGCGGGCGCGATCCGCCCGTCGGTCGAAGCGCCGCTCGATGCGGTCCCCGCGCCGGTCGAGCCTCTCCTCGATGCGGTCGCCGCGTCGGTCGCGTCGCGCCTCGATGCGGTCGCCGCGATGATCGAGTCGCTCTTCGATGCGGTCGCCGCGTCGGTCGAGGCCCTCGCCGTTCTCCGCCATCGCCCCCGTTGCCGCCACGCCAAGCAGCAGCCCAGACGCAAGTGCCACGGTCATGATTCGGGACATCGTGTTCTCCTTTCGGTTGTGCTGCGGTCGTTCCACCAGCGTTCAACCGCGGCGTCGCCGAAAGGTTGCGGAGAATCTAGGCCGCCTCGCGCGCTGCGTATCCCGCGGGCTAGGGTTCGTCCGTGGCGATGGAAGGGGCTTCGCGCGCGAGCGGCATCGTGGCCGCCGGACACCCCGCGACCTGCCGAGCGGCGGC
>JBHHVG010000382.1:0-3797 GCA_046754165.1 Myxococcota bacterium | reverse complement strand
CGGCGCCGCGACGAGCGCGCAGCGCAGAAGGAGGAGGCCGGGCGCCGTGCCCTCGAGGCCGCCGGGTACTTCCAACGGGGCGAGGCGCTGATGAAGACGCGCGCCTACGAGGAGGCCCTCGTGTGCTTCGGCCGGGCACTCGAGCTCGACCCGGAAGAGGGCGATTACGCCGCCCACTACGGCTGGGCGCTTCACCTCTGCCACCCGAGCGATATCTCGATCCTCGGCGAATCCGTCGAGCACGTCCGCAGCAGCCTCAAACTGGCAAGCCACAGCGATAGGGCCTACCTCTACATGGGGCGTCTGTTCCGGGTGATGGGCAAACCCGCAGGGGCGGAGAAGATGTTCACCCGAGCAGTGCAGATTCAGCCGAATTGTGTCGAGGCGTTGCGCGAGCTGCGCCTCATCAACATGCGGCGCGAGCGGTCCAGGGGTTTCATCAAGAGACTGCTGCGCCTCTGATCGCCGAGCGAGGCCATCGATGAGCGTGAGCGGCGAGACGATCTGGTTGGACGGCCGGTTCGTGCCCTGGTCCGACGCCAACGTCCACATCCTCACCCACACCCTGCATTACGGCCTGGGTGTATTCGAGGGCATCCGCTGTTATCGCACTGGCGACGGTCGCTCGGCGGTCTTCCGATTGCCGGAACACATCCGGCGTCTCTTCGAGTCGGCGAAGATCAACCTGCTCGACATCCCGTTCTCCCGAGCCGAGATCGAGGAGGCGACGGTCGAGACGATGCGGCGCAACCACTTGAGCGAGGGGTACATGCGGCCGCTCGTGTTCATCGGGGACGGCGAGATGGGGCTCAACCCCGGCTCGAACGCGATCCGGGTCGCGGTGATGGCCTGGGCCTGGGGCAAGTATCTGGGGGAGGAGGCGATGGTGAACGGCATCCGCGCCAAGGTCTCGACCTTCAGCCGCCACTACGTGAACTCGAAGATGACCAAGGGCAAGACCTGCGGCGACTATGTGAACTCGATTCTCGCCAAGCGCGAAGCGCTGATCGACGGCTACGATGAGGCGATCATGCTCGATACCCAGGGCCTGGTGTCGGAGGCGAGCGGCGAGAACATCTTCGTCGTGCGCGACGGGGTGCTTTGCACGCCGCCGCTGCACACCGTGCTCGACGGCATCACGCGCGCGACGGTGATGGAGCTCGCCGCGGACAAGGGGATCTCCGTCGACGAGAGACCCATCACGCGAGACGATCTGTACATCGCCGACGAGGTCTTCCTGACCGGGACGGCGGCCGAGGTGACGCCTGTTCGCGAGGTCGACCGCCGCGTGATCGGCGCCGGCGCGCGCGGGCCGATCACCAGGCTGTTGCAGGAGTCGTTCTTCGACGTCGCCGCGGGCCGCGAGCCGAAGTACGAGCGCTGGCTCAGCTACCTGTAGGGACCCGGCGACCCGCGCAACCCATCCCAGAGGGGCGAGCCCCGGCTGCCCGACGCGATTCTCCCCGGGGCACCGGGCGCCGGCCCGGCCGGACGGATAACTAGGAATCTTATATATTTCGAGCACTTGGAATCTCTATACGGGCCGCGAATAGAGCCTGGACGTTGTATCACAACGTGATACATTTGGCACCATGACGAATCACACCTGCAGCGACGACGGCGGTGAAGGGGCCCGCTGTGGCTCCGGCCGACGCCGTCACCACCGGGGCCACCGCAAGCAGCGCGTGCTCCACACCCGCATCTCCGAACCCCTGGCCGAGGACATCCGCCGCATGGCGGACGACCTGCGCGTCCCCGTGTCGAATCTGGTGCGCAACGTGCTCGAGGAGGCATTCAGCGTCGTGGAGGCCGTCACGGACAACGTCGGCGACCTGATCGACGACGTGGCGGACGAGGCCGAACGCGCGCGCAGCCGCATTCGCGGCCGGCGCCGCGTGCGCCAGCGTCCGCGGCGCCGTGCCCGCCCCGCGGCGGAGCACGACGAGGCGAACGACGAACGCCCGGCCCCGCGCGCACCGCGTGCCGAGTTTCCGGACGTGGTGGGCTGGCAGCCGCTGATCCTCAACCAGCCGCGCCACTGCACGGACTGCGAGGAGCCGATCGAGCGCGGCGAACGCGGCTTTGCGGGAATGACCGCCGCGGGTCTCGGCGAAGTCTACCTCTGCAGCGACTGCACGGACGCCCGCCGCTGAACGAGAGCCCGCATGCGCGCAGCGGGTGCTGCGCGGCATCGCCGGCGATTCACGGGTACGCTGATCTCCTGAGCCACGGGAGGATGTATTGGCGGACGTGCTCGCCCAGTTTCGGGAGTTCATTCGGCTCGACCGCATGCACCGCATCGGTGGGCTCTTCGTCGCGGCGGATCCCCTGCTCGACATCGGAACGCGACTGACACTCCACCTTCACATCGAATCCAGCGGCGAGCGCCTCGAAGTTCCCGCGGAAGTCGTCTCCCACAACGTCGGTCCGAACTACGGCTCCGAGGCGGGTGGCATGGGGCTTCGCTTTCTCGACATGGAGCTCGACGTGAGGAAGATGCTCGAGTCCCTGTACGACGAGACGCTGCGGCGGGAGCTGATCTCGCGCGCGGAGAAGCCCGCCTGACGCGCGAGCCCGGAGGATCAGGGTGCCGACGCTGCATGATCTCACGACTCCCGCGCTCGTCGCAGACGGCGAGATCCTCGAGGAAAATCTGCGCACCATGGCCGGCGCGCTTCCCGGCGGTCGCATGCGGCCCCACGTGAAGGCCCACAAGTGCACAGAGCTGGCGGCGCGTCAGGCGGTGCACGGCCACCGCACCTTCACGTGCGCGACGATCCGCGAGATGGAGGGCCTGGCCCGGGCGGGGCTCTGTGACGACCTGTTGCTCGCCAACGAAGTGCTCGACGCCCGCCGGCTCGGCGCGATCGACGCGCGCGTGACCGTGGCCGTAGATTCCGAGGAGACGATTCGGGCGGCGTTCGAGGGCGGGGTGCGGGAGGTGCTCATCGACGTGAACGTCGGCCTGCCTCGCTGCGGCTGCGCGCCCGGAGACGCCGGGCGCCTGGCCGACCTCGCCCGGCGCGACGGCCTCGGGGTGCGCGGCGTCATGGGCTACGAGGGCCACACCATGGGAATCGAGGACCGCGCCCTTCGCGAGGCGCGCGTCGGTGACGCGATGCAGCAGCTGCTGGCGGCTCACTCGGACGTCGGGGGCGAGATTATCTCTGCCGGCGGAACCGGCAGCTTCGACTGCAATACGGTCGCGACGGAGATCCAGGCCGGATCGTACGCGCTGATGGACACCGCCTATGCGAAGCTCGATCTGCCCTTCCGGCAGGCGCTGTATGTCCTCGCCAGCGTCATCTCGGTGTCCGAGCAATTCGCGGTCGCGGACTGCGGACTGAAGGCGCTCGGCATGGACCACGGCAACCCTGCGATCGACGGCGCGCGCGTCTGGTTCTGCTCGGACGAGCACATCACCTTCGCGCCCGACGATCCGGTTCGCGTCGGCGACCGCATACGGGTCTGGCCGGCCCACGTGGATCCGACGGTCGCCTACCACGAGCGCATTCACGTCGCCGAGGGAGAGGTCGTCGCCGACGCCTGGTCGATCGACCTGCGGGGCTGGTAGGGACCCGCAGGGCACGGCAGCGAATCCGTGCTTCGGCGTTATCCTGTCTTCCCACATGGCCTCACGAACGATCCCCCAGCGCATCCTCTTCGTCGTCCTGGTCGCGAGCGTTCTCTCCGCAGTGCTCGCGGGCATGCACTACTACATCGCGCGCCGGCTGATCCTCGACCCGGGGGTCCCGGAGCCGTGGCGGACGGGACTGCTCGCGTTGATCGCGGCCCTC
>JBHHVG010000381.1:0-3811 GCA_046754165.1 Myxococcota bacterium | reverse complement strand
ATCGTCTGGGCCTATGTCAACCCCGCGCGGGTCGGGGAGAACGGCGAGAAGATGTCACGCATCTTCGAGGGGCAGCGGATTCCGGCCGACTTCCCCCTCGATTGGCTCTCCGGCGAGACCCTGCCCACCCAGGTGCTCTGGGAGGTCCCGGCACCCGCCGTCTCCCGGGCCCAGGCGATGCGGGATCAATCGATGTAACCGAGGGCGCGCAACGCCTCCACGGCCTCCGGACCGAGCGCCCGGGCAGCGCCGCGAAGGATCCGCGCTTGCAGGGCCGCCTCTTCGACCAGCCAGCGATCGAGCTCCGCGGACAGCTCCCTCACCACGGCGGGCCGGGAGGCGGCGACGTCGTGCAACTCGTTCGGGTCCCGCTCGAGGTCGTACAACCGGTCGCCGCCGCGGCCCTCGTCGCGCCAGATCTTGAAGCGGCCCCTGCGCAGCACGTGGTCGCGCCCCATGTAGCTCGAGAACGCCGTCCGCTCCGGGAGCGTGGCCTTCTCGCCGTGAAGCAGCGGGACGAGGCTCGCGCCCTGCACCACGACGGGAGTCTCGAGGCCGGCGAGATCCGCGATCGTCGGATAGACGTCGATGCTGCGCGCGAGCGCGGCGACCCTCTTCCCGGCTGCGACACCCGGGCCAGTGATGATGAGGGGGATCTCGACGACGGCCTCGTCGAGCTCCTCGCCGTGGCCGACGCGCCCGCGCTCGAAGAACCGTTCGCCGTGGTCAGCGGTCACCACGATGACGGTGTCGCCGCCGCGGCCGGAAGCCTCGAGCACTGCGGGCAGACGGCTCAACGCCGCATCGAGCTGCGCGAGCTCGGCATCGTAGAGGTCGACCCAGCTGCGCTTCAGGCCATCGTCGAAGGGAACCTTCGCCGCCCGCTTCTTCTTCATGTCCGCCCTCAGCCGCGAGAAGTAGCCGACGTACTCCTCCTTCGACAGCGGCGCGCCCGAGCGGTCCATCTTCAGGTAGTAGGCGTAGTCCGCCTTGTAGCCGACGTGGGCATCCCGGGAGAAGAGCAGGAAGAAGAATGGCTTCTTGGCGTCGATCCGCTGAAGCCACCTCTCGAACTCCCCGACGAGTTCGTCGGTCTTGAAGCCCGCTGTGACGGCGTCGTCGAATCCCTGCATGAGATTGAAGAAGTCGCTCACGTGGAAATTGTTGACCCGCGCTCCCGTGGCGTATCCGGCGCGGCGAAACAGCTCGGCCAGGGTCTCCACCGAGTCGCCGAGGACGCGTTTGGGCTCGACCTTGCGGGTCTTGATCTCGTGCACCGTGTAGAAATCCGTCAGGCCGTGCACATTGGGCGTCAATCCGGTGAGGAGGCTCGTGGACGACGGCAACGTCCACGAAGACGCCGACGCGGCGTTCTCGAAGAAGGTTCCGGAGGCGGCCATCGAATCGAGGAAGGGCGTCGTCGGCCGCGGGTAGCCGGAGACGCCCATGTGATCGCGCCGGAACGAGCACAGCACGATCAGCAGCACGTTCGGCGGTTCGTCGGATTCGGCCCGGTCCGCGGCGACGGCAGCGGCCATCGGCAGCACGAGGCCCACGGCGGCCCACACGGCCGCGAGAGCCCGCTGCCGAGAGCTCCAGGGGATCACGGTGTCGACGGCCCGCCGCCGGTGGCCCGCGCGCGCCGCGCGCTCGCGATGGCGACGAAGGAAACCGCCAGGATCGGATCGAACGGCAGCCGGAAGCGGGTCTGTGCGAAGGTCACGAGGTGGATCCCGGCGGTGGACAGCACCAGCAGCGTACTGAACTGCACGGCGGGGGGCAGTCTCCGGATGCGGGTCAGCGCGATGAAGAAGCAGACGATTCCGGGCAGGGCCGCGATGCCGAGCAGGTGCCTCCGCAATCGGATGGGCCGGTAGCCGACGATCTCCCATTCTCCGTCGGCGGCGCGCTGCACCTCGCCGCTGCCGAGCGGAAACCGGATCGGCACGAAGAACGCCGCGAGCTTGCGGGGCACCAGCGCCAGGGTGTCGAGGGGAGACGACCGTTGGAACTCCAACGCCCGCCGGACCAGATCGAGGGCGGGGTCGCGCCCCGTTGACGCCGCCTGCGCCTTCATCTCGCGCATGTGCGGCGTCATGTGATCGACGTCCACGAACGGGTAGAAGGCCGTCATCGCCTCGTTGTTGCCCTTGAAGTAGTTCGCGGCCGCGTACGATGCAACGAGCGACCCCCCCAGGTCGCGGTGCGACTGGTAGCCCCACCACAGAAGCAAGGGGAGGGACAGCGCGAGCGCGAACGAGGCCATTCCCGGCGTCCCAGAGCCACACGCTGCCGACCGCCGGTGCCAGCAGGATGCCCGTCGGCCGCGTCAGGCACCCGAGCGAGCACAACAGTCCGAGGGCCAGACAGCCGGGGACGCCGCGCCACGCGCGGGCCCCGACCAACGCGAACAGGAGCATCACCCAGGCGCAATAGAGGACGGTCTCCCGCAGTCCGAGGAACTCGCGGATCAGCAGGCCGTTCGCGACCACCGCGGCGCTGGCGACGAAGCCCCAGACGGGCCGGCCGCCGGCCCGCCATCCGAGCACGTAGGTGAGAAGGAAGATTCCGAGCAGCAGGATCGCCTGCTCCACCACCGCGGCGGGGGCGTACGCGTCGACGCCGAAACCCTTCGCAGTGATCCCGAGGAAGAGCGGATAGACCGGGGGGCGCCCCGGGCGGAGCGCGCCGCCATCGGCCCAGGCGAGGGCGAGGGTGGAGTAGCTCTTGGAACCCTTGAATAGCGCTGGCACGGACTCCCAGCTGCGATACCTGAGCCCGCCCGCCGCGAGCACGCCGGCGAGGAGCGCGGCGAGGGCGAGGCCGAATACCGCGTGCTGGACGCGGGGTTCTCGCATGCGAGCCGGGTACGGCACGGCCACCCCTCCGCCGCGTCGCGGCGGCGACGCCGGGCCACGCTAGCAGACCGACCCCGACCGATCAGGAGGAGAGCACCGCTGCGGGCAACGGGAGCCCTGGCCGTCACGGCGGATCAACAGACGATTGCGGCACCGTCGCGCCGCGGGTCTCCAGCTCCCTCCCTTCCCGGTGCAACCGCATGGACGCCGCCGAAGTAGAGGTTGCGCTCGTCCCACCGGTTGACGCGCCATCGTTCCGCGAGCACGCGCAGCGCCGCGCCGGGGAAGCCCGGCTCGGCCTGGAGCTGCTGGCCGTCCCAGTGCAGGCGCGGCGCCTCGATCGCTGCCGCGACGTCCATGCCGTAGTCGACGACGTTGCTGATGACCTGGGTGAGCGCCGTGCGGATGCGCTTGCTGCCGCCGGAGCCCACGGCGAGCGCGACCTCGCCGTCGCGCATCAGCAGGCTTGGACACATCATGGAGAGGACCCGTTCGCCGGGGCGGACCGCACCGAAGCCCTCGGGGTGCAGGTCGTCCTCGCCCATCATGTTGTTCAGCATCACGCCCGTGTGGGGAACGATGTAGCCAGAGCTCTCGCCGTTCGAGGTCGTCATCGATGCGACGTTTCCTTCAACGTCACTCACGCTCACGTGGGTCGTCCCGCGCGTAAAACGCGGCGCTTCTCCATCGCCGACCTGCTCCCGGATTCTGTCGGTCTCGATCATCGTCTCCGCGAGCCGCACCAGGTGCTCGGCGGAGCCCCAGGGCGCTGGCGAACCGCGCGCCTCGACAAGCCCCAGCGACACCCCCAGCAACTCCCCTCCGAGCGCCGGTTGCGGGTTGGTCACCAGCTCGTACTCCCGATACGAAACACGCGCCGGCTCGCGCTCGTGGACCCGATAGGCGGCCAGGTCCGCGGCCGTCAGCAGTCCGCCGCCGGCGGCCATGTCTTC
>JBHHVG010000380.1:0-3813 GCA_046754165.1 Myxococcota bacterium | reverse complement strand
GCCTCGTCCACCAGCACACGGGCTTCTTCCGGCGCCAGCCGGAGCAGGGCCGAGTAGAAGCGCCGCAGCGCCGGGCGGTCGCGAGAGCTCCGCAGCTCGGTCATGGCGGCCGCCAGCCGGCGCGATCGCAGCTCGTCGACCTGGGCCACGATGTCGTCGATGGGACGAAAGCCGCACAGCGCCGTGAACTGCGTCAGGGCGCACACCAGCTCGGGCTTGGGGTTCGGATCCCGGAAGCTGCGGTTCGGCGCCCCGGCCGCAACTCCAGCGGCGTTCTCGCGTTCGAAGCCCTTTCGGGCCTGCTGCGCGTCCGGATGCGTCTGGAGGGAGAGGGGGCGCGCCGCCGCGAGGATCTTCAACAAGAAGGGCAGCTCGCCTCCGAAGTGACGCGCGACCTCCGGCCCCAGCACCGCGATCGCGTCCCGGGCGATCCAGTCCGCCAGCGGAGGTTCGTCGGAGCCCGCGCGGACGCGAGAGGGCGCCTCCCGGTGGGCGCCCATCCACAGCTCCGCCTGTGGCTGCGCAGACGGAGACGGCGCGCCCAACAGCTCGGCCAACGCCGTGTGGGATCCCCACGCGTACTCGCGAATCGGATTGCGCAACAGTCGGACACGGTCCATCGCCGCCAAGGCTCGGGCATTTCTGGATCGCGGGCAATCTCCCGACGGCGTCGGTGGACGCCCGGCGCGCCGGCGTCCTATCGTTCGGGCTCCCCCGGCAGACGCAGGCGGCGCGGCTCGCCGGTCGAAGGAGCCATGGCCGAGATCGGACGTCTGCTGCGAACGCTGGCCCATCTCGCGCCCGGGCAGGTCTGGCAGCGACTCCGGTTGTCGGCGCGACGCAGCGTGTGGTCGCGCTGCGGGGATCGCATCGACGCCCGCTACCGCCGGGCCGCCGAGGCGCTTCCACCGCCGCGCTTCGACCACCCCGGCCTCGCGCGGGTCGCGGCGTTCCGCACCGGCCACGGCGTCGAGGCCCTCGAGCGCACCGCCCGCGACGTGTCGGCCGGGCGCTTCACGTTCCTGAACCGGGAACGCGAGCTCGGGAGCGACGTCGCCTGGCACGATCCGGAGCTCGACGTGGGGACCCGCCTCTGGAAGACCCAGCTCCACGAGTTCCCCTACGCGGTCGCGCTCGCCTTCGCCCACGGGCGCGCGCCCGCCGCGGGCCACCGTGAGAGGCTCTTCGCGCTGATCCGGAGCTGGACCGACGCGTCCCCCATCGGGCGGCGCGGCTTCGCCCTGGACGCCTGGAACGCGCGGGCCGTCGCGACGCGGCTGTGTCACTGGGCGGTCGCCGGATCGCTCCTGGGTCTCTCGCCGGACGAGCCTTGCGGACGGACGCTCGGCCGGGAGATCGGGCGGCACGGCCTGTTTCTGCGCGACAACCTGGAGCTGGACCTGCTCGGCAACCACCTCTTCCGGGACGCCGTCGGCCTCGTCTTCGCCGACCAGGTCGCGGGCGGCGTTCCCGACGCGATCGACCAGCTCGAGCGCCAGGTGCGCGAGCAGGTTCTGCCGGACGGGTGCCACGTCGAGCGCGCCCCGATGTACCACGCCGTCTGCCTGAAGGATCTGCTCGAAACCCACGTACTGCTCGGAGACACGTCACCCGCCTGGCTCGCAGACGCGGTGGCGCGCATGGCCGGGTGGCTCGACGCCCTGCTGCTCGGGGACGGCGACCTGCCGCTGCTGGGCGACGGCTGGCTCGGCGAGGTCGATGTCGCCGCGCTGCTCGCGGCCTGCCGCGCCGCAGTCGGCGCGCTTCCCCCGCCCGCAGAAGTCGAACGCCACGGGGGCCTGGTGCCGCTCGCGGCGGGCCCGCTGCGCGCGGTGTTGCGGGCCGGTCCCCACGGTCCCGACTACATGCTGGGACACGCCCACGCCGATCTGCTCTCCTTCGACCTGTCGGACGGCCGCGCCCGGGTGGTGACCGACACCGGCACGGCCCTCTACGACCCGGGCCCGGAGCGTCAGTACCTCCGGTCCACGGCGGCCCACAACACGCTCCAGGTCGACGGCGAGGAACAGATCGAGGCCTGGGGGAGCTTCCGGGTCGGCCGCCGCGGAAGAGCCCGGGTGATCGGCCGCGGCCGCCACGGGGGCTTCGACTGGGTCTGGGCCGCTCACGACGCCTACGCATGGCTGCCGGGCAGGCCACGGCACCAACGGCTGCTCGCCGTGTCCGAACACGCGGCGTTGGTCCTCGACGCAGTAACCGGCAGCGGACGCCATAGAATCGCCAGCCGGCTACATCTTCACCCCGATCGTCCCGATACGGGGAACCAGATGACGGCGCTCGGCAGCGCCGCGGGGCGGCGGAGCGCCCCCTACCACGGACACTTCGGAGAGACCCGGGAGATGACCTGCGTGGAAGTAGAGGCGAGCGCTCTGCTGCCGTGGATCGGGGGCTGGTGGATTCCTTGCGGACCCGCGCTGCGCAGCGATTCCGAGGAGATCGAGTGCGACTTGCACATTCGTGAGGGTCGGGTGGAGCTGGTGTTGCGCGGCGGCAGCGAGCTCACCGCGCGCTGGAATCTCGACGGGTCCGGCGCGCCGTCGGACGCCGTATCGTTTTGCCCCCCAGATCGGCAATCTGCTACCTAGGCCCGGCGATGATCCTCGGATTCCACCGCAGCCACGAAGCCAGCGTCGTCGTCCTGGACGACAACGGGCGACCCCTCTTCGCCGCTTCGGAAGAGCGATTCAGCCGGGTGAAGATGCAGGGGGGGTGGCCGCACCGGACCGCGGCGCACGTCGCCGCGCGCTTCGACGTCTCCGGCGCCGAGGCCACCCACGGCGGCCTGCCGCTGCGCGAGCGCATCGGCCGCGAGGCGAAGCTGGCCGTCTACAACGCCGTCCACCGACGGCTCCAGGACGTGCACCCCAAACGCTTCCGCAAGCTGGTCGATGTGGCCTTCGGCAGCACGGCGACCAGCGAGGCGGCGGTCTTTCCCGGTCTGCCCCGCACCCACGTAGACCACCACACGTGCCACGCGGCCAGCGCGTGGTATCCGTCCGGCTTCGACGAGGCGGAGATCGTCACCGTCGACGGTGTCGGCGACACCTACAGTGCGCGCTTCTTCCACGGCAAGAACGGCCGCATGACGCCGCGCGCGCAGTTCTTCCACACCGAGTTCCCGCTCGGTCACCACTACGAGTACGTCACCGCGCTCCTCGGCTTCCATCCACACCGCCACGCGGGCAAGGTCACGGGACTGTCGGCGCACGGCACGCTGGACGACCGGCTGATGCGTCGGCTCGAGAAGTGGCTCGACGAGCTGTGGTCGGCGCGAAAGGGCCGGCCCTACTTCTTCATGCTGCACTCCCAGCACGGATCGACGCAGAACGACCCGTTCTTCGAGCGCGCGATCCGCGAGCTGCGCGAGGCGCGGCAGACGGTCTTCGGCGACTGGTCCGACATGGACGTGGCCTGGGCCATCCAGGCGCTGCTCGAGCGCGAGGTCACGCGCCTGATCGAGCGTGTGATCCCCGAGATCGACGGCCAGCCGATCTGCCTGGCCGGAGGCGTCTTCGCCAACGTCAAGCTCAACAAGCTGGTGAAGGAGATGGGCTTCGGCGAGATCTTCATCCAGCCCGCCATGGGCGACGGCGGGCTCGCCTTCGGCGGCCCGCTCCACGCCCTGGGCGAGCGCGGCGACCTGACGCCCTACCGGCTCGAGAACGCCTACCTCGGGCCCGAGTACGGCGACGACGAGATCCTGCGGGCGATCGAGGCCGAGGGGCTGGCCGCGCGGCGCTACGACCCCATCGAGCCCGAGATCGCCTCGCTGATCGCCGATGGGCGTGTGGT
>JBHHVG010000379.1:0-3830 GCA_046754165.1 Myxococcota bacterium | reverse complement strand
TCGAAACGGCATGCGCCACCTGGAACCGCAACGAATCGATCATCGTCGTCTGTGCCTACGGCACCCGATCGGGCAAGGCCGCCGTGCTGCTCGGAGCGGGCGGGTTCCGCAAGGTCGCCTCGCTGAACGGAGGAATGACCCGTTGGGCCGCGGAAGGAGATCCGCGCACACAGATCATGGGCGACCGCGCGATCGAGGACGCGGCGTCGTGGCAGGCGATGGGGATCTGACGCGATGGGGGAGGTGTGATGGCACAGCCGTCCGTGGCGAGCCGGTCCGGGAATCCCTACGAGAACTCCGATCTCGTCGCTTCGTTCGGCAGCATGGAGGGCCTGCCCGAGTGGGTCGACCCGACGGAGTCTCCGGCCGAAAAGGCGGGACGGTCTCCCTGGCAGGCGATCGGGAACCGGGGCTTCGAAGCCCTCGGGGGCGCTCTCCCGGGCCTCGCGCTGGCGCTCTCCCTCGCGGCCGTCGGCACGCTCATGGCCGACTGGATCGGCATGCAGATCCTCGGGTTCGACGAGACGCCGCTGAGCCCGATTCTCGTCGCCATCCTGCTCGGACTCGCGATTCGAAATACGATCGGGCTCCCGTCTGTCTACGAGCCGGGCCTTCAGCTCGCGCTCAAGAAGATCCTGCGAGTCGGTGTGGCGCTTCTCGGGATTCGCCTGAGCTTCACCGCGGCTGGAGCCATCGGGCTGGTCGCCGTTCCGATCGTCATCGTCTGCATCGCTTCCGCCCTCGTCTTCGTGACCTGGGTGAACCGGGCGCTTGGCCTTCCAGGTCGGCTGGGGACGCTCGTGGCCGTGGGCACGGCCATCTGCGGAAACACCGCGATCGTCGCGACGGCGCCGGTCATCGGAGCCAAGGACGACGAGGTCAGCTACGCGGTCGGGTGCGTGACCGTCTTCGGCTTGATCGCACTCGTCGGCTACCCCTCCCTCTCGCAGTGGCTCTTCGCGGGTGACGCCCAGCTCTCCGGCTTCTTTCTCGGTACTGCGATTCACGACACGGCACAGGTCGCGGGCGCTGGGATGGTCTATCTCCAGCAGTTCGGCACGGACGAGGCGTTGAATACCGCGACCGTCACCAAGTTGATCCGGAACATGTTCATGCTCGGCGTCATTCCACTGGTCGCCTACATCCACCACCGCCGGGAACGCGGCGGCACGGGCGGACCGGGGCTCGCGACGTCGCAGATGACCAATCCCAGCAAGGTGCTGTCTTTCCTCGACGTCACCGGAGACTGGGATCCAACTCAAGGGTCGTCGCAACTGCTGCCTTCCGGACCGCGGACGCCGCGTTCCCGACGAACGCCGGCTCCGCCGCGCGCCCCTTCTCGGAAGCGAACGCCAATCTCGATTCCACGCGCTCAGGCGACGCGGAGCGTGGAATCACAGAGCAGGATGGAGGGATGCATGAGTGGGAGTGACACCGATTACGGTCCGCTGGCCGCGCTGATCGGAACCTGGCAGGGAGAGCATGGGACGGACGTGTCTCCAGAGCCCGGTGGCAGCGAGGAGAACCCGTACTACGAGACGATCGTCTTCGAGGCGGCCGGCGACGTGACCAACGCGGAGACCCAGACCCTGGCCATCGTCCGCTACCACCAGGTCGTCACCCGCAAGTCGGACGACGAGGTCTTCCACGACCAGATCGGCTACTGGACGTGGGACCCCGCCACCCGAACGATCGCGCAGTCGGTCAACATCCCGAGAGTCGTCGCAGTGCTCGCCGGGGGCACGTTCGAGGCGAACGACGGCGGATCCGGGATCGTCCTCGACGTGCGGGCGACGAAGGGCGATCCCGACTGGGGGATCATCGAGTCGCCGTTCATGCGTGACCGCGCGAGCACGTTGGTGTTCGAGCACCGCGTCGAGGTCCGCGGCGACTGCATGAGCTACCGGGAGACGACGTCGCTCGACATCTACGGGAGGAGGTTCGACCACACCGATGCGAACGAGCTGACGCGAACCTCGGGCTGACGCCGGCCCGATCCCGCCGACCCGCCGGGCCCGCCGCGGCCGCGCCGCGCGTTCACGCCGACGCGGTGGATCATCACGAGCAGCGCCGCGAGCGCAAGAAGCGCCGTCCGCGACAGCGCCGGAATCTCGGGTGCGCTCGCGAACCGGATGCGCCAGATGCGGTCGAAGTCCTGCTCGGCCACGTACAGGTCTCCGTTGGCATCGAAGGTCAACCCCGCCGCCTGGCCGAAGCCGGTGGCGACCACCTCGTGCGTGCCGTCGGGGGCGATGCGCAGCACGCGGCTGCCCGGCTGGGGCCGGTCTTCGCTCACGTACAGGAAGCCGTCCGGCCCGAACTCGACGTTGTCGGGCCGGCTCAGGCCGACCGCGGCGGGACTCCCGAAGGTGGAGCCGACGCCGGCGGAGTCGATGAACACGACGTTGTCGTCGGTGGTCTCGGCCGTGTACAGGCCCGGGGCGAGCGCCCCCGCGAAATCGCCGAACGCCAGCCCCTCGGGCCGCGCGTACGGCCCGCTGAACAGCGTGGTCGCGCCGTTGCCGGGATCGATGCGCCAGATCCTGCCCGCGGCGGCGTCCTCGGCGACGTAGAGATCACCGCTGCTCCCATAGGCGCCGGATGCCTGCAACACCGCGAGGCCCTCCGGGTTGAGGATGGCCTGGGACGTCGTCAGGCTGATGGCGGCGGCCGACAGCGGAACGTTGTCGACATCGTAGGTCACGCTCACGCGATAGACCTTGTTCGTGGTCGTCGCGGCGCCACTCTCGCTGGTGACGAAGAGGTCGCCGCTGGGGTGAAGGGCGATCTGATCCGCGCGGCTGATCCCGGTGACCAGGCTCGTCACCAGGCCCGTGTTCTTGTCGACGTAGACGACGCCGCCGCTGCCGCCGACCATCTCGAGCGCGCCCATCAGGTTCCCGAACGCGTCGAAGGCCAGCCCGTCGATCAGGTTCAGCTGCGATTCCTGGGAAACCGGAGTCACGCGCGTGATGGTTCCCAGGCCCGGATTCGCAAGCTGCGGATCGGCCCCAGAACCCGCCGGAAGCGAAGCCACGAACGCGGCACCAACCACCGCGGCCAGAAATATGCGACGCCACCACATGACCCGATTCGACGATACCACAGGGGCCCGGGGGGCGAAGCGGAGGCGCGCGAGAGGATCTCAGCCGGACGCGTTCCACTCGACGATCAGGAACGAATCGATCGGGAGTCCGGTGCGGAGCGCCGCGTCGAGCCAGCGCGTCTGGGTCGGCCGAATCTGATCGCGCTCGCTTCGCTTGGCCTCTGCGAACAAGACCTTCGGGCCGCTCCAGGCGAAGACATCGAAGCATCCGGCGCGCGAACCGGCGCGGGCGTAGATGTCGTCGAGCAGGGCCTGGCGCTCGGGGGGAAGATCGATCGGGTGGTCGATCCCCACCAATCGCCGATTGCGGTAGGTGTCGATCCAGGCGCCGTCCCATCCCGCCGCCTGCAGGTGTCGCAGGATGACCAGCTCGGCGAACAGGGGCTCGCCCTCGAAATCCAGGACGGCCTTTCCGTTGTAATCATCCGGGACGGGCTCCCCGGTCCACATGTCGAGTTCGGCGGTAGCCTTCGGGACTCGGGTGATCGATCCGTCGGATCGCTCGAACCCTTCGAATCCCGTCGATCGCAGAAACGCGGGGATCTCCATGGCGTTCGCCCCCTCCTCTATGCACGGCTCGTGGGAACCGTGGGAAGACGATCGGCCTTCGGGACCTGTTCCTTGAGTCGATCGAGGCGCGACACCGAAATCGGACGCTGCCCGTTGCGCTGCAATCTCCCCGCGTTTGCCCATGCCAGCGATCCGGGGCCGTTGAAGATCTCAC
>JBHHVG010000378.1:0-3842 GCA_046754165.1 Myxococcota bacterium | reverse complement strand
GTGTGCTATGGTTTGCGCTTGGGTGTCTTTCGGCCCGGCCGGCGCAGCCCGGGCAGGCCCGGGGTGTCCTGCGTTAGTCTTCCGAGCCGCGCGGGAACGATCTCATTGGGGCGGTGTAGCTCAGTCGGTTAGAGCGGCGGCTTCATAAGCCGTAGGTCGGCAGTTCGAGTCTGCCCACCGCTACCACCTTGACGCGTGGGTCCCGCTGCGCAGAGCCGGTGGTGGGTGCCAGGCACGTCTCAGGTGCAGGCCTTCGAATTCCCGAACAAGGAGTGGCCGTGAAAGCGGCCGCCGGGCGCGAGATCGCTCGGTAGGATGAGCTCGCCGGCGAGGTCCTCGGGCCCCGGAATCGCCGCCAGGATGGCGTCGAATCGATCCCGCGCATCGGCGACGTCCGAGCCCGTGGATTGTGTGACGTCTTCGTATCCCGTGCCGCTGCGTTCGTCGCCGCAGTCGAAGAGGCGGCCGTCTCCCTCGCGGAGCCAGCGGCGGTCGCGCAGGAGCCGCTTGTCGGCCAGGTAGCTGTGGATCCACTCCCGGTGGTCGCCGACGTCGCCGCGCAGCGTGCGGTCGAGCGGGCTGCCGTCGACCCGGTGACCGTCCGGTATGGACGCGCCGGCGAGCGAGACGAGGGTCGGGAAGACGTCACTCAGGTCGACCAGGGCGTCGCTGGTCGTGCCTGGTTTCACATAGCCGGGGCCGCTCGCGATCAGCGGAACGCGCACGCCGAGCTCCGTCGTGCGGCCCTTCGAGTAGCGCGCCGCGTTGTCGCCGGTGAACAGCACGACCGTATCCTCCCGGAGCTTCAGGTCCGAAAGGGCGCTCAGCAGCCGCCCCACGATCCGGTCCATGTAGGCGACGTTGGCTTCGAATCCCGCGTTGCCGCGGCCGGTCGGGTGTTTTCGATCGGGCGGGGGCTCCCAGGGCGCGTGGGTCAGCACCATCGGATAGTAGGCGAGAAACGGCAGGTCGCGGTGGCGCCGCATGAAGTCGACGATGAAGTCCGCGAACAGGTCCGGTCCGTAGTCCGTGCGCTGGGTGGGGACGTACTCACCGTTCCGGAGGATGCCCGGGTGCCAGTAGCGAGCGGGGAGGTTCGGCACTTCGAAGCGGCCGGTGTGGCGCCCTCCCGGAATCGGATGGAACCACGCCCACACCAGGTACTCGTCGAAGCCGGCGTCGTAGACCATCCGCTGTTCGCGGGCGTCCTCCTCGCCGGGGGGGATCGCGTCGGGCTCTCCGCCGGGTAGCTGCCACTTGCCCGCCACGGCGGTGCGGTAGCCGCGTGTCCGGAGCACGTCGGCGAAGGTCCGCTTGGCGCCGATCGGGTAGAGGGACGACTCGGGGAGTGGTGCGTAGGCGCGTCCGAAGTAGTTGAACCACCCGGTGCGGCCCGCGTACTGACCGGTCATGAGCTCTATGCGCGTCGGCGTGCACAGCGGCGTCGACCAGCACGTCTCGAAGCGCATTCCCCCGGCAGCGAGCTGGTCGAGGTTCGGCGTTTCGATGCGCGTGCCCCCGTAGCAGCTGAGGTTCGAGGCGCCGAGATCGTCCGCCATGACGACGAGGAAGTTGGGCGGCCGCCGCGCCGGCGCGCCGCAGCCGGGCAGCAGCAGGGACGTCGCACCCGCGCCCATCGCGCCCAGGAAGGTCCGCCTCGACAGGGGCTGCACGTGCGACACCTCCGCGCTCGCCGCAGCCGGGCGGCGGTGATTGTCCGGTCTGCTCGCGGCGGACAACGATACACCGGGTGCGGGGTCTCTCGGAGCTGTCCCCGCGGGGAATGGGCCCGCGCGTCGTCCATCGGCCGAGCCGGTCCGGGTCTGCGGTCGGAGCCGTCGCGCGGAGACCCGGATCCCGCGGTCTCCCTCGCCGTTCGGATCGGGGCGACGGTGCGCTGCGGTGCCGCTGCGAGAGCCTCGGGAAGCCTCTTCCGCCGCCCAGGCCGACACGGAGGCCCGAAAAGGGAAAGACCCAAATTGCTTGGGGCAATTCGGGTCTCCCTGGGAAGGGGATATTTGGCTTTCACGGGGGTAGTGGGAGTCACCCCTGGGTGGGTGTCACGAAAATCACAAGAATCTTGAAAAAATACGTGGCGGTGGGAATCCCCAGCGGAGAGGGCCGGGTCGGCTGCGGGCCAGGACGATGGGTCGTTGCGGTGTTGTCACTTCCCGAGGACGCGGCTACCTAAGCCCACGTCTCGAACGTGCCCGATGACCGCGCGCCTTTCGGGGGGAGAGCCGGTGGAGCTGCAATTGCTGGGGCAGTCGCCCGTGGTCTGGATCGCCGGCGGGCTCGCGCTGTACATGGCCTGGGGCATCGGCGCGAACGACGTCGCCAACGCCATGGGGACCAGCGTCGGTTCGGGCTCGCTGTCGATCCGTCAGGCGATCGTCGTCGCCGGCGTGCTCGAGTTCACTGGCGCCTTCCTGGCCGGTGGCCATGTCACCGACACGGTGCGCAAGGGGATTCTCGACACCTCGGCCTTCGCCGGAGATCCGAACCTGCTCGTGTATGGCATGCTCGCTTCGCTGACCGCGGCGGCGACGCTGCTGCTGGTCGCGACCCGCATGGGTCTGCCGGTCTCGACGACCCACTCGATCGTGGGGGCGATCGTCGGCTTTGGAAGCGTCTCCATAGGGGCTGACGTCGTGAACTGGGGCAAGGTGGCCCAGATCGTGGCTTCGTGGCTGACGTCGCCGTTGATGGGGGGCGTGCTCGCGTTCCTCATCTTCCATCTGTTGCAGCGCACCATTCTCAACCGCCCCGAGCCGATGGAGGCGGCGAAGCGCGTCGGCCCGTTCTTCGTCTTCGCGGTGTTCTTCATCATCGGCCTGGTCACGATGTTCAAGGGGCTCAAGCACGTGGGCCTCGATCTCGATCTCTCCCAGGCGTTGGCAAGGTCCGCCGCCGTCGCAGTCGTTGCGGCGTCGATCGGCGCGGTGATCCTGCGGAGGATCAAGCCGCTGCCGGCCGAGTCCAGGTCGGGCCGTTTCACGGACGTCGAGCGGGTCTTTGCCTCGTTGGTGATCATGACGGCCAGCTCGGTGGCCTTCGCCCACGGCTCGAACGACGTCGCCAACGCCATCGGCCCCCTGGCGGCGATCATCAACGTCGAGCAGGGCCTGGATTTCACCAGCAAGGCCCCGGTCGCGCCCTGGATGCTGATGGTTGGCGGGATCGGCATCGTGATCGGGCTCGGAACGTTGGGATACCGCGTCATCGAGACGATCGGCAAGAAGATCACCCAGCTGACGCCGAGCCGCGCCTTCGCTGCCGAGCTCGCGGCCGCCACGACCATCGTGCTGGCCTCGCGGCTCGGCATTCCCGTGTCGACGACGCACATCCTGGTGGGGTCGGTGCTCGGCGTCGGGCTCGCCAGGGGCATCGGTGCCATCGACACGCGGGTCATCGGGAAGATCCTGATGTCCTGGGTCGCGACCCTTCCCATCGCGGCGACACTCTCGATCTTCTTCTACTACTTTTTCAAGGGACTCCTCTCGCCCTAGGAGCATCACCGATGTCCTTGCTCGGAAACCTCTTCGGCACGTCGCCGATCCGCCCCATGCAGCAGCACATGGCCGCCGCGGTCGCTTGCGCCCGCGAGATCCTGCCGCTCTTCCAGGACATGGCGGCGGGCCGCACGGAATCCTTTCCGGGCCACCGCGAGAAGATCGACCAGCTCGAGCACGAGGCCGATCACATCAAGCACGAGATCCGGAGCCGCCTGCCCAATCGGCTGTTCATGGCCTTCGAGCGCCGCGACATGCTCGAGATTCTCGATTCCCAGGACTCCATCGCCGACCGGGCCCAGGACATCGCCGGACTCGTCGATCAGCGTT
>JBHHVG010000377.1:0-3860 GCA_046754165.1 Myxococcota bacterium | reverse complement strand
GTCAAAAAAATGATTGCCTACCTGGAGAACTGCGACCTGGTGCTCGGCACGCGGCTGGCGCTGCTCGAGCAGCCCGAGTTCCGCGACCCCGACCGCATCCGCGACCTCTTCGCCGCGGTGGAGACGAAGGAGCGCCTGGTGGAGGTGCTCGACCGCATGCTCGCCGAGGGCGGCACGCGGGTGGCCTTCGGCGACGAGGTCGACGAGCCCGGCCTGCACCGCTGCGCCCTGGTCGCCTCGTCCTACGGCGGCGACGACGCGCCGCTGGGCGCGCTCGGGGTGATCGGCCCGAGCCGCATGGACTACGGCAAGGTGATCCCGCTCGTCGACTACCTGTCCGAGCGGATCACGGAGAAGCTCGCACCGTGATGGCGAAGCGCAAGCGGCCCGAAGAGCCCGAGGAGATCGGCGAGACCGACGCCTCCGGAGGCAGCCTGCCGCCGAACCCGGAGCTCGAGGAGGCCCTGCGCGAGGCGGCGGAGTCGGTGAGCCGTCCGGCCGAGGCCCCCGCCGAAGCGCCGGGAGAGGCCCCGGGGGAAGCGGCGGACGAGGCTCCCGAGGGCTCCGGAGACGGGGAGGGCGGCGCGGACGAGCTGGCCGAGACCAAGGACCGGCTGCTGCGCATGCAGGCGGATTTCGAGAACTTCCGCCGCCGCGCGCTCCAGGAACGCCGCGACATCTACCAGTACGGCCACGAGAATCTCGTCAAGGACCTGCTTTCAACGGTCGATAACCTGGATCGCGCCATCGGTCACGCGCGCGAGAGCACGGACGGGGACTTGGAGAGTCTCTTGCAGGGCGTCGAGATCGTCCATCAGGAGCTCCTCTCGATCCTCGCCAAGCATCTGGTTCGCGAAATCGAGGCGCTGGGAAAGCCATTCGATCCGAACGTGCACGAGGCCATGGCCCAGGCACCGGACGGTTCGGTGGAGCCCAACACCGTGGTCCAGGTGCTGCAGAAGGGATACCAGCTGAGGGATCGACTGCTGCGGCCGTCCCGGGTCATCGTGGCCAAGGAGCCGGAGGCAGCGGGCGAAGAGGACGCAGGGGACGCCGGCTGAGCCATCGGCAGCGAGCCCCTTGTGCGGAGGGAGCTCGACGCGATGGGAAAGGTCATTGGAATCGATCTCGGCACCACGAACTCCTGTGTCGCGGTTTTCGACAATGGCGAGTCCCAGATCATCTCCAACGCCGAAGGCGCCCGCACCACTCCCTCGGTCGTCGGCTTCACTGCGTCCGGTGAGAAGCTCGTCGGCCAGATCGCCAAGCGGCAGTCCGTCACCAACCCGGAGCAGACGATCTTCGCGGTCAAGCGCCTGATCGGCCGCAAGTTCGACTGCGACGAGGTGGGCGAGTTCGGGTCGGTGGCGCCCTTCCGGGTCGAGGCCGCCGAGAACGGCGACGTCCGCGTGTGCGTGGGCGAGCGCGCCTACTCGGCCCAGGAGATCTCGGCCATGGTGTTGACCAAGATGAAGGACACCGTGTCCGACTATCTCGGCGAGCCCGTCGAGAACGCCGTCATCACGGTCCCGGCCTACTTCGACGACTCGCAGCGCCAGGCCACCCAGGACGCGGGCAAGATCGCTGGCCTCAACGTGCTGCGGATCATCAACGAGCCCACCGCCGCCGCCCTGGCCTACGGCCACGACACCGGCGGCAACCAGTGCATCGCCATCTTCGACCTCGGCGGTGGCACCTTCGACATCTCGATCCTCGAGATGGCCGACGGCGTCTTCGAGGTGCGCAGCACCTGCGGCGACACCTACCTCGGAGGCGAGGACTTCGACCGCAAGATCGTCGACTACCTGATCGACGCCTTCCAGACCGACCACGGCATCGACCTGCGCAGCGACAAGATGGCGCTCCAGCGCCTCAAGGAGGCCGCGGAGCGCGCCAAGCACGAGCTGTCGTCGGCGCCGGAGACCGACATCAACCTGCCGTTCATCGCCGCGGACGATTCGGGCCCCAAGCACCTGACCATCACGCTCACACGCGAGACCCTCGAGGTGCTCGTCGCGGACCTCGTCGAGAAGGTGGTGCCGCCGTGCCTCGAAGCGCTGCGCGACGCCGGCCTCGGAAAGCACGAGATCGACGACGTGATCCTGGTGGGTGGCATGACGCGCATGCCCGTGATCCAGGAGAAGGTCGCGGAGATCTTCGGCCAGCAGCCCAGCCGGTCGGTGAACCCCGACGAGGTGGTCGCCGCCGGCGCGGCGATCCAGGGCGGCGTGCTCACCGGCGACGTCGAGAACGTGCTGCTGCTCGACGTGACGCCGCTCTCTCTCGGCGTCGAGACCCAGGGCGGTGTCGCGACCCAGATCATCGAGCGCAACACCACCATCCCCACGTCCAACAGCCGCATCTTCTCGACGACGGAGGACGCCCAGACCGTCGTGCGCATCCACGTCGTCCAGGGCGAGCGCGAGCTGGCAGCGGACAACAAGACGCTCGGCCGCTTCGAGCTGGTCGGCATCGCGACGGCGCCGCGCGGGGTTCCACAGATCGAGGTCAGCTTCGACATCGACGCCGACGGTGTCGTCGACGTCTCCGCCCAGGATCTGGGCACGGGCAAGAAGCAGGCGATCCGGGTGACCGCGGCGAGCGGCCTCTCCGAAGCCGAGGTCGAAGAGCTGGTCCAGGAGGCCGCCGAGAACACCGAGTCCGACCGCCAGCGGCGCGGCCTGATCGAGCAGCGCAACAAGGCCGACGGCCTGGTGTACTCGACCGAGCGCACGATCGAGGAGTTCGTCGACCAGATCTCCGAAGGCGAGCGCGAGCCCATCGAGAAGGCGCTGGCCGCCGTCCGCGAGGCGATCGAGGGCGAGGACGAAGGGGCGCTGCGGGCGGCCGTTGACGAACTTTCCGCCCTCACCTACAAGATGACCGAGAATCTGTACGCCGCGCTCGGGGGGGAAGACCTCGACTGACCCTGTGCGCCGGCCGTCCAGCGGGTATCCCACACAGGCTTGCCGCCTTCGTTCCCCGAGGCCTTTGCATTGGCAAAGCGCGACTACTACGAGGTTCTGGGCGTCGCCCGCGACGCCAGCAACCCCGAGCTGAAGCAGGCGTATCGCGAGATCGCGATGCGCTGCCACCCGGACCGCAACCCCGGAGACGCCGAGGCCGAGGAGCGCTTCAAGGAGGCGTCCGAGGCCTACGCCGTGCTGTCCGACGCGGAGAAGCGCCGCGCCTACGACCGCTTCGGCCACGCCGGCGTCGGCGGCGGGGGGGCGGGCGGCTTCTCCGACTTCGGCGACCTCGGCGGCTTCGGCGACGTCTTCAACGACCTCTTCGGCGACCTCTTCGGGGGGCGCGGCGGCGGCGGGGCGCGCGGCCGCGGACGGCGCGGCGCGGACCTCCGCTACAACCTCGAGATCGGGTTCGCCGACGTGCTCGAGGGCACGCAGGCGGAGATCCAGATCCCGAAGATGCGGCGCTGCGGCAGCTGCAATGGCTCGGGGGCGCGGGCCGGCACGTCTCCCGAGAGCTGCGGCCACTGCCACGGCTCGGGACAGGTCGTGCTGCAGCAGGGATTCTTCCGCATCAGCCGGCCGTGCGACGCCTGCGCGGGCGCCGGCGAGATCGTGCGCGAGCGCTGCGTCGACTGCCGCGGTGCCGGGCGCGTCGAGAGCGAGCAGACCATCAGCGTGCGCGTGCCGCCCGGCGTCGACGACGGCACGCGTCTGAGGCTCAGCGGGGAAGGGGAGGCCGGCGTCGCCGGCGGACCGCCCGGCGACCTCTACGTGGTGATCGGCATCACGCCCCATCCCCTGTTCGAGCGCGACGGCGCCGACGTGCACTGCGAGGTGCCCATCCAGTTCGTGCAGGCGGCCCTCGGTGCCGAGATCGAGGTGCCCACC
>JBHHVG010000376.1:0-3860 GCA_046754165.1 Myxococcota bacterium | reverse complement strand
TGGCTCCAGTCCATGACCGACGGCGCGATCCGCACCGGCTTCCAGCAGCTTCGCCCCGGGGAAGACCTCCAGGGGCTGGCGGACGCCGCGGCCTGCCGCGCGCGCTCGGACTGGCTGATCGGCATGAACGCCACCCGGGCGCTCACCAAGCGCCTGAAGAGCCGCAAGGAGAAGACGGCCTGGTCCGCGGGCCGCGTGCAGACGCCGACCCTGGCCATGCTCGTCGACCGCGAGTTCGAGATCCTGGCGCACCGCCCGAGGCCCTACTGGCGCGTCGTGGCGCGGTTCCAGTGCGACGGCCACGCCTACGAGGGCAGCTGGTTCGATCCGGACTTCAAGGCCGACGGCGACTCCGAGCATCGCGACGACCGCCTGTTCGACCCGGCGCGGGCGGCGGCCGTCGTCGCGGCCATCGCTGGCAAGGCCGGACAGGCGTCCGAGACGCGCAAGCCCAGCCGCGAGTCGGCGCCCCCCCTGTTCGACCTGACGAGCCTCCAGCGCGAGGCCAACCGCCGCTTCGGCTGGTCCGCGCGCCGCGCCCTCTCCGCCGCCCAGCGCTGTTACGAGCGGCACAAGGTGCTGACCTATCCCCGCACGGACTCCCGCTGCCTGCCCGAGGACTACCGCGCGGTCGTCGACGAGGTGCTCGCCACCTACGCCGGCGCCGCCGATGGGCCCGGTCCCGAGTTCGCGGAGTACGCCGCTGCCGCCCAGCACCTGCGCAGCGCCGGCCTGGAGAACGAGGCGCGCACGTTCAGCGACGCCAAGGTGTCCGACCACTTCGCGATCATTCCAACGAGCGCCGTGCCGAGTGTGCCGCTCACGGGAGACGACAAGCGCCTGTACGACCTGGTCGTGCGCCGCTTCCTCGGGACCTTCTACCCGCCGGCGGTGTGGGAGCGCCTCGAGCGCGTGACCGAGGTCGCCGGCCACCACTTCCGCACCCGCGCCCGTTCGCTCAAGGAGAAGGGCTGGCGCGCCGTGCTGCCGCCGGTGGAAGGCGATGGCGAGAGCGTGCTGCGCGCGCTGTCTTCGAGCGCCGACGGCGCTGACGGCGTCGCGGTTCGCACCGAGGGTGCCGAGTCCGTCGAGGAGGAGACCCGGCCTCCCGCGCGCATTACCGAGGCGCGGTTGCTGTCGTTGATGGAGAACGCGGGCAAACAGATCGAGGATGAAGAGATCTCCGCCATGCTCGACGACAAGGGCATCGGCACCCCCGCGACCCGAGCTGACGTCATCGAGAACCTCATCGCCAAGGGCTACGTGGTGCGCGTCGGCAAGGCGCTGCGTCCGTCGGTCAAGGGCATCCGCCTGATCGATACGCTGCACCGCATCAACATCCAGCGCCTCACGTCTCCGGAGCTCACCGGCGAGATCGAGCAGCACCTGCTCGACGTCGAGCACGGCGCAAGGCGCGCCGAGGACTTCATGGAGGAGATCCAGGAGTACGCCAACGCCATCGTCGAGACCGCAAAGACCTTCGAGTACGACGAGCTCTACGACGTCAACCAGCCGCTCGGCGCGTGCCCCAGCTGCGGCAAGGACGTCATCGAGATGGCTTGGTTCTATCGCTGCCGCGAAACGCCAGGTGTCGAGCGCGAGGACGACTGCCCCATGCGCTTCTGGAAGGACACCTCCGGCCGCTACCTCGATCGGGATGCGGTGCGCTCGCTGCTCGCCGACGGACACACCGGCGTGCTCGACGGCTTCACGGCGCGCAACGGCCGCACCTACAAGGGCACCATCGAGATCGACCACGAGGAGTGGAAGCTCCGGGTGTCGTCGCTTGGGTGGAACGAGGGCGAAGGCGTCAGCGAGACGCCGGAGTACGAGGTCGATCCGGACCCGCTCGGGGCCTGTGGCTGCGAGCCCGCAAGTGAGGTGGTGGAGACGCCCACCCACTTCATCTGCCGGCGGAAGGCCGTCGAAGACGTGCAGGCGTTGGAGCTCAGGAAGAAGAAGCTGGCCTGGAAGAAGGAAGGCAAGAAGCCGAAGGAGATCCGCGCCCTGGCCGCTGCCGAGGCGTCCGACGATCCGCCGAGCTGCGGCTTCATCCTGCCCCGCACCGTCTGCAAGCGGGAGATCACTCGCGACGAGGCGCTGGTCTACCTGCGCAGCGGCAAGACGGAGCTGCTCGAGGACTTCACGTCCCGCTTCGGTCGGCCCTTCTCGGCGACGCTCGTGCGGAAGGACACCGGGCGGCACGGCTTCGAGTTTCCGCCGCGCAAGGCCCGAGGACGCGCCAGCTCCGACGACGGCGGAACGGCGCGCGCGCGCAAGCCCACCCGCGCCAAGAAGGCCGGCAAGAAGAAGGCCGCAAAGAAGCGGACCGCCAAGAAGAAGGCCGGCAAGAAGAAGACCGTTGGCAAGAAATCCGGCGCGCGCAAGCAGACCGGCAGCCGCAAGCCAGGCACTCGCAAGAAGGCGGCCTCGAAGAAATCCGCCGCGAAGTAGCTCGTCTTCCGCCCCATCTCCCCGCCGGGCGAATCCGCCCTCCGCGCGGGACCCGCTGCGCAGCGCCGCGCAGTGAAACCGCCGAAATGCCGGCTCCACGGCGGGTATTCCATCTTTGGGATTGAGTTTTCCCGGCCCCGGAGGGTATAAGAGGCTGGACGCTTCGAGGCCGGGTGACCGGCGGGGGGCGAGCGCCTGCAATCCGTGCTCCCCGACCGCGATCCGACCTCGCGGCAACGAGTGGTCCCGGGCAGCCCGGGATTTCGGGGGAAGCGCGGCGGACCGATCCGGTCCCATGCAGATTTCCGGGGTAGATTCGCAGGGTCCGAGTTCGCTGGAGGTGTCATGTCAGCTAGGTCCGTTCGGCGCAGGGGTTGGCTCGCGCTGGTGTTCTCCGTCGCCTTTGCTTTCGCATTCGGCGCATCCCGCACGGCGCACGCCCTCGAGGCCCTCGACGGGCGCGTCCAGGCCCACGGTTTCGTGGAGTCGCAGGTCCGGGTCATCAGCGAGAAGTACGGCATCAACAACCAGGAGTTCGACCTGGCGATGTGGTACAACATCCTCAACGTCGAGCTCGAGTTCGACATCCTCCCCGACGGCTGGGGCCCGATCGATCTGCTCCAGGCCTTCGTCCGGGTCGAGGGACGCTACGACTGCATCTACAGCCACGGCTGTGGGATGTTCAACAGCGTCAACACCTTCGGAAACGACGCGCAGCGCCTGCCCAAGCGGCTTCGCAACGCCGAAGACCCGGATTTCGCCGGTGTCATCAAGGTCGACTCGCCGATCAATCGCATCCAGCACAAGACGCCCGCCAAGACGCGGGGCACGACCGCGGAGGAGCCCTTCGGCGAGATCACGCCGGGCCAGGACTTCGGCAATCTCCACCGAGAGGGCTGGGCCTATTCCACCTTGACCGAAACACTCCCCAACGGCGACGTCGTCTTGCGTTGCGACCCGAGCCTTGGCTGCCCGGGGTCGCCGGGGGAACTGATCCCTCCCGAGCTGAACCCGACCGTCGTCAACGCCATCGTCGAGCGGCTGGGCTTCCCGGGCTTCGACACCTTCTACGACATCCCCGGGGCGGACCTGATCCCCAACACGGCGGACGACCCGGGCCTCGCGACGAACGGGCCTTTCTCGAACTACCGCTGGGCGCTGAAGGACGTCCGCGGGGCGTCCGGTGGCTCCAATACCACCCAGATCATGGGACCCTGGCTGCCCAAGAACAGCATCCATCCGCGCGCCGCCCTGAAGAACCAGGCAAACCCGTTCCGCGGCCGGCCGACGACCTTTGCCTACTCCGCCCTCGGTGCGGGCAACCAGCGCTACAACACCCGCAGCACCGATGTCTTCACGGATCCCCTCGCGCCGCTGCTGCTCGCCGACGCGGGTCCGCCACCGTC
>JBHHVG010000375.1:0-3863 GCA_046754165.1 Myxococcota bacterium | reverse complement strand
CGGGCCTACCTCTGAGAGGCGAGGTCGAGCGGGAACTCGAGGTCGCGTTCGACGAGGATGCACTGCAGGCCTTCGCCTTCGCACATGCCGAACTTCACGCGCCCGTGCACGACCGTCTCCGTCTCGTGGGAGGTCCGGAACGAGGTGGAGAATTCGAGCCGCGTGTCCGATGCAGCTTCGCCTTCGAGCCGCTCGGCTGGATCGAATCGGACCTCGTCGGACTCCTGCATGTGCAGCCACGCGGGCGCCTCCGGCGCGATGTGCCAGTCGCCCAGTGCCTCGACGTGGAGTCGGATCTCGCCGCTCGCGCCGCCGGTCGCAGGCGGCAGCGGCTCGAAGGAGATCTGGAAGCGCGATTCGTCGCTGACGAGCGGGATGGGATCGCAGGCTGCGACCTCGCTTCCGTCGCACGCCGTCGCGAGCAGGCTCGCCGCCATCAGCGCCGCAGCGCGCCGCGCCCGCATCACGTTGGTGCTTCGCCCTGCAGTTCGCGAATCTCCGCCACCGAGGGAACGTACCAGACTGCGCGGCCGCGCCGAGGGCGCCGGCGCGGGGGAGCGCGGACGCGATCAGGCGACGGCCCACCGCAGCGCCAGGAATCCACCCACCGCGATCATCGAGACTCCGGCGAAGCGTCCGCCGAGAAGCCCCCGGGGAGCCACCTTCTCGAGAAGCACGAACCCGGTGATGCCGGCGATCCACAGCAGGTTCATGACACCACCGAGAAACAGCAGCCCCATCAGCAGCCAGCAGCAGCCGAGACAATAGAAGCCGTGCTCGAGGCCCACGCGGAACGCGCCGGAGGCGCCGGGGTGCCAGTGCGAGGCGATGAAGCGCGCCGGGGCGCGGCAGTGCTCGAGGCAGGCGTTCTTGATCGGTGTGAGCTGATAGAGACCACTGGCCATCAGCAGCAGCGCGCCGAGAATGGGGCTCGTGGTCACCATGCGAGGAGACAGCAGCGCCGCGGAGTCGAGCCCCCACTGCACCGCAGTGGCGGCCACCGAGAAGGCGGTCCAGGCGACCACGTAGCCGGACACGAAGACCGCCGTGGAGGCCAGGGGCGTGCCCTGGGAGGCCGCCTTGCGCGCTACGGCCGCATAGATGAGGGCCATGGGTGCGGCCGTGGGAACCATCATCCCCACCATCATCACGGCCCACATCGCGAACATCAGCGCGAAGTCGAGCGCGCTCCACGGGTGCACGCGCATCATCGAGCCGGCCGACGCCACGCCCTCGGCGGCCGCCGGGTCGCCCATGCCCTGCATGTTCGCGGCCGAGACGACGAGGTAGATCCAGGCGAGAGCCGTGACGCCGGCCAGGCCGATCAGGATGGTGTTGCGATCCCGTCTCGGCAGGGAGCCCGGCCCCGGCGCGGGTACGCGATCATCCACGCGCTGCCTCGGTCCGCCGCGGGCGTCGCCCCGCTAGCGGATCACTCCGTCCTGGTTCATGTGCTGGACGGAGAACTGCCCGTAGCTGTCGGACAGGCCGAGCTCGATTCCGGCCGTCACCGTCGAGGTTCCGGTGCCCATCTCGGCGAGCGTGTACTCGAAGCCGTTCGGCAGATCGATGCGTGCGCGGAACTCGTCGCCGCTGTTCGCGTCCACGATCGGCGATCCGGTCGATTCCACCAGCCCCGGGACGTGAACGCGCGCGCGCCGGGCGTCCACGTCGATCTCGACGTCGATCGGCGCGTAGAGCGTCTCCAACACCAGGGACATGGTGCTGTTGTAGACGTAGAAGGCCGTGGCGCCGGGCGCCGTCGACTCGCCGACGAGGATCTTGCCGAGCGCCTCGCGTTGGGCGACGTCGGCGCGCTCGTCGATGATGAACTGCTCGCGCCCGTTGCCGTCGGCGATCTCACCGGGCCACGACAGCAGCATCACCCAGTTGAGGCCGTCGAGGCGCGTGTCGTTGAAGTGGCCCTCTTCGATGTGTCCGGCGCCCAAACCCTCGCAGTGGCCGTGGGTCGCGGGGGAGTTGAATTGACACGGACAGCCCCAGGCACAGTTGCAGTTGGCGAACTCGACCCCGCGAATCGTCCATTGGTCGGCCAGCGGAAACTCCCATTCTTCACTGGGCTGGCAGCATACAGCGACCGGCGGACGGCGTGGGAGCCGTAAGCGTCCGCCTCGCCACGGAAAGTTCCGGCTTGCCCACAGGGACCCATCTGATCTAGCGTCAGATCGAAAAATCCACATATTTTCGAGGCGTTACGGGCTAGCGGATCGATCGGGTCCGCGTCCGTTGGCGGCCGCGGAGGAAGCATGCGATTCGAGAACAAGGTCGCCGTCGTGACCGGCGCGGGCCAGGGCATCGGAGAGGGATACGCGCGCGCGCTGGCGGCAGAGGGCGCCGCCGTCGTGATTGCGGAGCTGGCCGAGGAGCAGGGCCAGCGGGTCGCCACGGATATTTGTGACGGGGGCGGCCGGGCCGTCTTCGTCCGCACCGACGTCTCGTCCGAGGAGTCGACCCTCGCGATGGGCCGGGCGGCGATCGACGCCTTCGGCGGAGTCGACTACCTGATCAACAACGCGGCCATCTACGGCAACATGGAGTTGCACGGCCTGCTCGGCGTGCCGTGGGACTACTACAAGAAGTTCATGGCCGTGAACATGGACGGCTGCGTGCTCGCCACCCGCGCCGTGCACGCGTCCATCGCCGAGCGCGGGGGCGGCGCCATCGTCAACCAGTCGTCCGCCGCGGCGTGGATGGGTGCCGGGTACTACGGCATCGCGAAGCTGGCGATGCACGCGATTACCCACAGCCTCGCCCGCGAGCTCGGCCCGAAGAACATCCGTGTCAACGCCATCGCTCCGGGGCCGACGGACACCGAGGCCACACGCAAGATCGTTCCGGAGGTCATCAAGGACCAGATCGTGTCGAGCATGCCGCTCTCCCGGATGGGCGACGTGCAGGACATGGTGAACGCCTGCCTGTTCCTGCTCTCCGACGAGGCGAGCTGGATCACCGCACAGATCCTGGCCGTCGACGGTGGCCAGATCATGCGGGCTTGAGGCGGGAGACGGCGATGATGGAGGTGTCGGGCGGGGAGAGGGCCGTCGATCAGAACGGCCGCCCCCTGGGTCCGCGCGCGTTGCAGACGCGGCGCCGCCTGCTCGCCGCGACGGTCGAGCTGCTGGAGTCGAGCAGCGTCCGCGACCTCTCCGTCGTCGAGATCGCGCGGCGAGCCGGAACCTCCCCCGCGACCTTCTACCAGTATTTCAAGGACGCCGGCGAAGCGACGCTCTGTCTCGCGGAGGAAGCCGCTGCGGAGGCCCCGGCGGTGGTGGAGCTCATCGAGGGCTCCTGGCGCGGCCAGAAGGGCATGGACACCTCGCGGGCGATCGCCGACGCCTTCATCCGTCACTGGGACACCTACCGCGCGGTCTTGCTGGTGCGGAACCTCGCCGCCGACGAGGGGGAACGGCGCTTCCAGAAGGTGCGTCGCACGGCGCTGCGCCCCATCCTCGACGCCCTCGCCCGGAAGATCGAGGAATGTCAGAAGAGCGCCACCGTCTCGGGCAACGTCCACCCCTACGCGGCGGCCGCGGCGCTCGCGTCGATCCTCGAGCGTCTCGCTGCCTACCACAAGGAACTCGAGCCCCTCGGCGTGGGCCGCGGGGATCTCGTCGAGACCTGCGCGCGCATCATGTACCAGACCGTGACGGGCCGGCTGGCGCCGGGCTCCGGGGGCTAGCTAGACCAGCTTCTCCTGGAATGTCTCCAGCCGGTCAATAGGGCCTCCGATTCCGTCCCCAGGGAACGAGGCCAACACCACATCCCCAGGCGTTTCACCGAACCCCCCCCACTTTGGGACAACAGCACATCCCGACGCCTGCGCGTCGTACACCTACGGCTTT
>JBHHVG010000374.1:0-3865 GCA_046754165.1 Myxococcota bacterium | reverse complement strand
CCTCGTCGATGTTGCCCGCCAGGAGTGCGCGGGTAGCGCGGAGCAGCGACGCCACCCAGATGAAGAACGGTTGATCGAGCCGCATCACGGCTTTTTCAAACTGTCGAACGTGTCGTCGAACGCGTCGCCGTCGCCTGACTCGAAGAGGTCGATCAACCGCTCCTGGAATCCGAGCACCAGAACGTCGCTTGCCGGAGCTCCGCCCATCAGCGAGATGGCGCGATCGGCAAGAGCGATCCGTTCTTGCGGAGATACTTCAGGCCGCTGGCGGGAGAAGTGACGCGCGGTCGAGGTGTAGGCGACCATCGCGCGGTCGCCCAGACGCTCGGCCATCGCAAGAGCGTCGCGAGTCAGCACGTCCGAACGCGATGCGTTCTCGTCGTAGTAGAGCTCGGTTCCCAAGCGCGCCAAGAGCTCGGCGCGCAGCGCCGAGTCGCGTTCCGGCATTGCTGCCCGGGCTTCCTCGAGCAGACCCACCGCCTCGCGGTTCACGCCAGGCGTCACATCGCTCCGCCCGGCGAAGCCGAGCGCGGCTTGCGCAAGCACCTCTGCATCGCCGGAACGTCTCGCCACATTGGCAGCTTCGAGAAAAGCCTCGCGCGCCTCCTGCGGCGCGCCTGCGGCCCAGCGTACGCGCGCGAGCGCCACGATCAGTTCACCGCGTTGGCGCGGCTCCTGCGAACCGGCATCGTCGGGAGGCTGCCCCCTGCTGGTCTCCACGAGCTCGAGTGCTCGAATCGCGCGTTCGAAGTGGATTGCCGCGGCATCCCAAGCACCGCCCTTTGTCTGCTCGATCTCGTCGCGAGCCTCCCGAACTGGATGCACGAAGCGAAGCCCGCGCCCCCGGACGGTGGCCACGAATCGCGGTTGGCCCGCGACATCACCGAGAACCCGGCGCATGTCACGGATGGCGCTTGTGATGGCGGCTTCACTTACTGCGGCGCCATGCCAGATGATCGAGAGGAGTTCGTCCCTCGGCACGACCCGCTCGCGATGGCGAACGAGATGCACCAGGACCTCGAACGACTTCGGAGCCAGCGCAACTTCCGAGCCGTCATGCATGAGCCGACCACGGTGGGGTGCCAGCTCAAAATGGTCGAACCGCCAGGAGACCTGCTCCGACGTCGAGCGCTGCGAGGGTGAACCGGCGATGGCGAGCCTCTCTCTGGAGTTCCGGAAGAATAGCGAGAGTAGATCTAGAGATACGAGGAGGGACGACCCGTCGCGGTGCGTGGGCAGAGGCCCAGATGGAGTCCCGACCGACGCCTCCCGCCTCCGAACGCGAGCCGTTCACCTACCTCCGGAAACACCCGGCCGACCGCAACGCTCGTCGAAACCGGCGCTCGACGCCGTGTCCACGATCCCGGGGGATTCGGACTCGAGGTTTCTTCACAGACCCGCGCAACTTGTGCTCGGGACGGGTGTTCGAGTATCGAATCACGGATCGCAACCGCTGGAGAGACACCCGTGAAGACGAGAGAATCCTCGGGACTGCGCTCCGTGCCGGCCGCGGGCGCCTTGCTGTTGACCGCACTGCTCTCCCCCCTGCTCCTCGGGTTCATCCACGGCGGACCGCACGCCCTCACCGTGGTCGGGGGGTATGGGAGCGGTTTCTACGACACGGGAGCCGTGGTCCACGTCTTCGCGGATGTCGACCCCTACACTTCGGACGTCACCGGCTGGCAGTCCTCGGTGCCGGGGGCCAGCCTGCCAGACGAGTGGCATTTCGTCTTCACCATGCCGGACTCGGATGTGACGCTCACGCCAGAGATCACGCCGGTATCGATGAACCTGAGCGAGACCGTACTGGCCGGCGTCAACAATCCGAAGCGGGTGATCTACGCGGTGCCGCCCGATCCTCTGGGTGTCGTCTTCACGTTCCACGGAACGGGCGGATCGGCGGACGTCATCCACAAGCCATCGATGCAGTACGTGGCCCGCCTCGCCTACCATCGCGGCTACGCCGTCGTATCGACCGACGCCGAAGAGAGGACCCTGGGCGATCCGGGCCCCGACGGCAAGATCCGCTGGGACACCAGCCTCGGTCTGGCAACGAACGTCGACCTGCAGAACATCCAACTGCTGTCGTCCCAGCTGTCTCAGCTCACGGCCATCCCGACCGACGCACCCCGGTTCGCCGTCGGCATCTCCAACGGGGGGAGCTTTGCGATCACCGTCGGAGCTGTGCTGCCCTTCACCGCCGTGTCCGCATTCTGCGGGGTGGGACGGACGCTGGCCTGGAGCCTCACACTCACTCCGACGCAGTGGCTGATGTGCGGCAACGACACCAACCCGACCGTCTCGGGCCAGCGGGCTCAGTGGATGGACGGAAACCTCAACCTGGCCAGCCGCTCCATCCCGACAGACTACGACGAATTGCAGGCTTCGCCCGTGTTCGAGGGGCGCCTCGCGCGGATCAACGGCGTCGACTTCGGCCTGTCAGCCGCGGGAGTCGCCGAGCTGGCCGCCAATGGGAGGCTCGACTCCAGCGGCTTCCTGCTCACGCTGCCCGACGATCTCTCCGTCGAAGTCGCCGCCGATCCGGCGTCGTGGCCGTCCCTGAACGCGCTGACCGACGCGAGCAGCCCCGGCCTGGTGTTGGGCGAGCTGAAGCACGCCTGGGCGGACCACCAGATGCACGACGACTGGGCGGCCCGAACGCTCGATTTCCTGGAGGCGCAGATCCCATCCCCGCCGGCTCTTCCGTCCCTGGGCGCGGCCGGCCGGGCGATGCTCTGGAGTCTGCTGGGACTCGTGGGCTGCCGGAGGCTTCAGGCCTAGCCCTCTTCGCCTCGTGCATTCGCCTGCGGACGGCTACGACTCGTTCCAGACGATCTCCGACGGGTCACGGGTCAGGTGTCCGAGGCAGTCCTTCCACTGATAGAGGATGAGCTCGTCCATCAGCTCAGACTCCTTGCCCCGGCGCTTCTTGTCGAGTTCCGACCGCAGGATCTCGAGCGCGGCGTGCACCCCCGCGCCGAACAGCGCCTCGAGTGTTTCGGGTGGGATTCGCGAGGCGTTCTCGTCCCAGCTCCCGTCCTCGCGCAGCGGTGCGGGCGCCAGTGGTGGCACATAGAAGACGTTCGGCGTGGTGTTGAACTCCGGGTGGAGCGGCAGCGCGACCCCGTGCTTCTCGACCAGCCGGTGGACCGAGCTGTTCTCGTCGTCGAGGAAGCCCACGAAGGCTGCTCGGCCGGGGCACTGCCGCACGCAGGCGGGCGCCACGCCCTGCTCGAGCCGCGGGAAGCAGCCGATGCAGTGCTGGCTCACGCCGCGCGCCTCGTTGAAGTAGATCTTCTTGTACGGACACGCACTCGCACATTGCTGGCTGCCGGCGCAGATGTCCTCGTCGCGAAGCACCAGGCCGTCGCTCTCGCGCTTGAACATCGCGCCGGACGGGCAGGCTTCGACGCAGGCAGCGTCGGTGCAGTGGTTACACATGCGCGGCAGGTAGAAGAAGTAGGCGTTCGGAAACGCGCCGCCTCCCTCGTCTTCGTCCCAGTTCATGCCCCAGGTCTTGCTGCCGGAGACCTTCTCGAGATGCGCGTTCCGGCCCTTGCCCCCACGCAGGACCTCGTCGTAGTTGAAGTCCCAGCCGCCGCCGAACTCCTCCGGCGTGGGAAGCTGGCCCGGCAGCAGCTTGCCCCTCGTGTCGTAGCCGCCCCCCATGGTCTCCCAGCCACGCGGCGTTCCAGCGCCCGGCTTGGTGTTCACGGTCATCCACCATTGGTGGTCCGCACCCTCTTCGTCGTTGTTCCAGAGCATCCTGCACGCGACCGAGCAGGTCTGGCAGCCGATGCACTTGTTGAGGTCGTAGACCCAGGCGAGCTGTCGTTTCGGTCTTCCGTTAGCAGGCATGGATGGC
>JBHHVG010000373.1:0-3881 GCA_046754165.1 Myxococcota bacterium | reverse complement strand
GTGTCGCACCAGCCGGTAGAGTGACTGCGGATCCGCGAAGCGAACCTCCCACTTCGCCGGGTGCACGTTGACGTCGACACGATCCGGCGGAACGTCGACGAAGAGCACGGAGGTCGGGAAGCGCCCGCGCGGAAGCATGTCGCGATAGACCTCGACCAGGGCGTGCTGGAGCATCCGGTCCCGGACCGGCCGGTTGTTCACGAAGAGGTAGATACCCGCGGTGGTCGAGCGATGGCGATCGGGTCGCGAGACGTAGCCGTGCAGCGACGCCCCGCCCTCCTCCCGCGCGACGGCCACGAAGGCCGCGGCGTCCGCCTCGCCGAGCACGGCGGCGACGCGGTCCAGCTCGTCGTGCGCCGCCGGCCAGACCTGCACCGGGCGATCGTCCCGGTACACGTCGAAGTGCACATCGGGCAGCGCCAGCGCCGCGCGCGCCAGCAAGTCGGACACGTGACCCCACTCGGTCGTCACGGTCTTGAGAAACTTTCGCCGCGCGGGAACCGCGGCGAAGAGATCGCTCACCTCCACCCGCGTGCCCACCGGTGCCCCCGCCGTGCGTTCGTCGACGACCTCGCCGGTGTCGACGCGCAGTTCGATGGCCTCGGCCGCGTCGCGGGTGCGGCTGCGCAGGCGCAGGCGAGAGACGGAAGCGATGGCCGGAAGCGCCTCGCCCCGAAAGCCGTAGGTATCGATGCCGTGCAGGTCCTCCGCGCTGCCGATCTTGCTGGTCGCGTGGCGGCGCAGGGACATGCGGGCGTCTTCCGGGCTCATGCCGCAGCCGTCGTCGGTCACCGCGATCCAGTCGATGCCTCCACCCCGGACCTCGACGCGCAGGCGGCGCGCGCCCGCATCGAGGGCGTTCTCGACCAGCTCCTTGACCACGGAAGCGGGGCGCTCGACGACCTCGCCGGCCGCGATCTGATCGATGAGGGCGTCGGGCAGGGCCCGGATCCTCCCGCCGACGCCTCCAGCCCGGGTTTCGTTTGCTGACACGTTTTTCCCCCCAGAGGGCCCGTATCGCGGCGCACGCGCGCCAAACGTGGCTTCGCGGGTCTGCGATATCCGCAAATGCGTTGACAATCGTGCCGTAAACGAAATAGATTTCTACCCTAGGGGAGTCAGTGGGTGGCCTCCCACGGTTTCATACTCGTCAACGGAATCTGGGTTGGGGGATTTCCGCAATGAGCGAGATGAGTGCACATGGCGATCGGATCGGTCTTGAGGCACCACGCGTGATCGACCGCGAGATCGGACGGCGTCGCAGCGACCGCATCGTGGGGGCGGCCCGAGCGACCCAGGAGATCATCGATCAGGCGATGGCGGCAGCCCGCGGTGACCTGCCGGTGGTGCTGGCGGGGCCCGAGGGCAGCGGCAAGGCGCACACGGCCCGGGCGATCCATGCCTGGAGCGATCGCCTGGCCCAGCGTTTCGTCGTCGTCTCCTGTGCAGCCGTCTCCGAGTTGCTGCTGTCGCGCGAGATCTTCGGAGCCGCCGATGGCGTCTACCCCCTCCTCGCCGGCGACTACGCCGGCGCGCTGGCGCTCGCGGAGAGCGGGACCGTGCTCATCAGCGGAGTCGAGCGGCTGCCAGCCACGGTACGGCAGGCGCTCGTCGACGCCATCAAGACCGGTGGCTTCCACCGCGATGGCGAGCAGGTGTCGGCTCCACTGCGGGCGCGGATCATGGTCACCACGACCGGCCAGCCGGACACCTCGCCGCTGGGCGACCTGCCCCAGCACACCATCCGGACCGCCAGCCTGGCCGAACGCCCCGAAGACATCCTCCCCCTGGCGGCCCACTTCCTCCGGCTGTACGCCGACGAGGAAGGCATCCAGCCCGTCGGTTTCACCGCCGACGCCCGGAATGCCATGATGGCCGAGGATTGGCCGGGCAACGTGCGCGAGTTGTCCGAACGGATTCGACAGGCCGTGAAGCTGGCCGGCAACGGCTCCATCTCCGCAGAGGCCTTGATCCTGGCCGCCGAGGGGGAGAACGTGCCGTCGTTCAAGGAGGCCAAGCGCGCCTTCGAGACCCGGTACGTGGTGGGCCTGCTGCGGCGCTGTGGTGGGAACATCAGTCGCGCGGCGCGCCTCGCCAAGAAGGACCGCAAGGACTTCTACGACGTGATTCGCAGGACCGGAGTCAATCCCGCCGATTTCCGTTAGGACGGCCGAGGCACCCCTCCGTGGCCACCACGCGCGTCGGTGTCATCCAGATGTGCTCCACGGACGACGTGTCGGCGAATCTCGCGGCGGCGCGTGATCTGGTTTCCGCCGCCGCCCGGCGCGGTGCCGAGCTGATCGCGCTGCCCGAGAACTTCGCGTTCCTGCGCCGCGAGGGGCAGCCCATCCCGTGCGCCCAGGGGCTCGACGGCGAGATCGTCGAGACCCTGCGCGGCCTCGCGGTCGAGCACCGCGTGTGGCTGCTGGGCGGCAGCATCCCTGAGACGATCGCCGGCGACAGCCGGATTCACAACACCAGCGTCCTGGTGGCACCCGACGGCGTGCTGGTGGCGGTCTATCGCAAGATCCACCTCTTCGACATCGACCTCCGCGCCAGCGGCGGCAGTGTCTACCAGGAGTCGGCGACCATCGCGCCGGGAGACGACGTCGTCGTGGCGGACACACCGTTCGGCGGTCTCGGCCTGTCGGTCTGTTACGACCTCCGATTTCCCGAACTCTACCGGCTCCACGCCGAACGCGGCGCGCGCTGGATCGCCGTCCCCAGCGCCTTCACCCCGGAGACCGGCCGCGACCACTGGGAGGTGCTGCTGCGGGCCCGGGCCATCGAGACTCAGGCCTGGGTGCTGGCACCCGCCCAATGCGGGCGCCACGGTCCGGACCGCAGCAGCTACGGTCGCTCGCTGATCATCGATCCCTGGGGCCTCGTGCTGGCCCGGGCCGGCGACCGGCCGGCTGCGGTCGTCGCAGACTGCCCGTCCGATGTGCAGGACGAGATCCGAGCGGGCCTTCCCAGCCTGCGTCACCGACGGCTCTAGCGGCTGCGTCCCGGGCCCGCCGGTCCCGTGAACCCCGGTGGCGACGGCGCCGACGCCTGGACCGGAGGCGCGGCGTCCGGGCGCCCCCGCGGAGGTAAGAGAGCGGCCAACCACTCAAGGGTGTGGCTGTTTCCGCCGATACTGCGAGAAACCGTCGGTTCGGGAGAGGGGGGGTCGATGTCGGCAGCGGAACAGCCTTCACCGGCCGTGCTCGTCATTGCCGACGGCGGCTTCGAGGGCATGGAGTATCCCCTCCACGACGAAGAGACGATCATCGGCCGCAACCCGACCACCGACGTCACGCTCCTCGACGAGAACATCAGCCGCGAGCACTCGATCGTGATCCGTGACCCGGAGACGGGCACCTACTCGATCGAGGACCTCCAATCCACCAACGGGACCAAGGTGAACGGCAAGCGTGTACGCTCGGCGGATCTGGTGGATGGAGACGAGATCCAGATCGGGCACACCCGCTTCCGGTTCGTCTTGCCGGGCTGAGGTCGGGGTTCGCTACAGACCGGATCCGCGCAGGACCGTCGGAACGGTCCGCGCCAGGATCTTGATGTCGTTCCGCAGCGACCAGGCGTCGATGTACTCGACGTCGAGCTTCACCCAGTCGGAGAAGCTGATGTCGTTGCGCCCGCTGACCTGCCACAGACACGTCATGCCGGGGCGCATGGAGAGTCGGCGCCGCTCGAAGGTCTCGTAGCGCGCCACCTCGAGCGGGATCGGCGGCCGCGGACCGACGAGGCTCATGTCGCCGCGCAGCACGTTCCAGATCTGGGGCAGCTCGTCGAGGCTGGTCCGGCGGAGGAACCGGCCCACACGGGTCACGCGTGGGTCACGGCGCAGCTTGCCGGTTTCGGTCCACTCCTGTCGGTGT
>JBHHVG010000372.1:0-3884 GCA_046754165.1 Myxococcota bacterium | reverse complement strand
GTCGCCTCCGACGCCAACCGCGGCGCCGCAGCGCAGGCGCCCCAGGCCGTCTTTCGAGGCGTTCGGGAAGCGCTCACTCTTCTCGATGTCCTTGATCGTGATCAGCCCCGAGAGCGTTCCGTCCTCGTCCACCACCAGCAGCTTCTCGATCCGGTGGACGTGGAGGAGCTCCTTGGCCCGCTCCAGGGTGGTGCCCGGCGGTACCGTGACGAGGTTCTCCCTCGTCATCACGCTCGAGATTTCCTGGTGCGTGTCGCGAACGAAGCGGAGGTCGCGGTTCGTGAGGATCCCGACGGCCTTGCCATCGCGGATGACCGGGACGCCGGAGATCCGGTAGCGCGCCATCACCTCGAGGGCCTCGTAGATGCGCTGCTCCGGGTGCATCGTGATCGGGTCGACGATCATGCCCGATTCGGAGCGCTTGACCTTGTCGACCTCGCTGGCCTGAGCGGCGATCGACAGGTTCTTGTGGATCACGCCGATGCCGCCGTTCTGCGCCAGACAGATCGCGGTCTCGTGCTCCGTCACGGTGTCCATGGCGGCCGAGACCAGCGGGATGTCGAGCGAGATCTCGCGGGTGATCTGGCAGCGGAGGTCGACGTCGGCCGGGAGGACGTCGCTCGGGCCGGGCACGAGGAGGACGTCGTCGAACGTCAGTCCCTCGCCGATCCGACCTTCGTCCATGTCCGTCTTGGGCCGCCCCTGGAGGTGCGGGCCCGCTCGTCGCGCGCCCCGGGATGGCTGCCGAGGTTAGGGATTCGCTCCCGGACGGTCAAGCCGAGCGCCCCGCGCGCCGGCGCTCAGGGCAGGATGCGACCGAACATCTCGCGCAGCAGCAGGCCCGCTTTGTCCGCGTTCTCGAGGGGCACGAGAAACAGCGAGCTCTCGTCGAGCAGCGAGATGTTCTCGCGCAGGGTCTCCGGACTGAGACCCTGTCCCTTCTCGAGCAGCTGGAGGTGGAAGACGCGCGAGCGCGGCAGCTTTCCCATCTCCGCCGCAAGCGGCTGGATGGCGTCGGCGGCCTCGCTGAGCGGCCCCGCGAGAAGCAGCAGGACGGCCAGGGCTCCGTTCGCGGCGACAGACCACAGCGGCCGGAAGGCCTCGGCGATCGGCACCTGCACGAACTCGATCCCGACCTCGGTATCGACGGCGATGCGACCGAGGGTCCCGATGACGTCCGGAGAGACGTCTCCACCCGCCGCCTCCTCCTCGAAGGTCACGCCGGGCAGCCGGCTCATGACGCGCGCGAATTCGCGGGACGCTTCCGGGCTCGCCGCGGCGACCACCAGCTTGGCATCGCACGCGCCGCCTTCCCCGGGACCGTCGAAGTCCAGCCACTCGCGCAGCCGCGACGCCTGGTTCGGCGAGAACAGGCCGGCGCGGGTCGGCGCCCCATCCGGCCCCGGAACGTCGCGGCGAAGCGAGAGCATGCCCCGCCGGATCAATGTGTGGAGCATGCGCAGCACCTGGAAGTCCGGGTGGGCGCAGTGATCGACCACGTCGCCCACGCGCGTGTGCTCCTCCAGCACCTGGAGCACGTCCTGGGTGAGCGGGTGAATCACCTTGGGCAGCGAGGCGCTGTGGATCTTGAGGGTCACGTGGGCATCCATCGGGGGCAGGCGCACGGCCAGGCGCTGCCACTCGTCGAGCTGCCTTCGGCCCTCGCGCAGCAGCGTGAGCGTCGGCGTCGTGACGGTGGCCGGGCCCAGCACCGGCTGCGGCCGGAAGGTGAAGCTGCCGGTCTCCCAGGCGATCAGCCGGAAGAACGCCTTCTCCCCGTCCGCGCTTCCCACCGAGGCGTGCACCACGTCTCCCGCGGACACCACCACGCTGCCGGTCTCGCGATCGCCGCTGCGGTCGCGTCGCAGCAGCTCGACCACGCCGGTCTTGCGGCTCACGTGGAAGAGCTGGAGGAGGTCGCCCAGCGGAATCTGGACCAGCTCTCCCTCGACCCCTCCCCCGGCATCCCGGGCGTGCTCGGCGTCGGCGGCCTGGTCCTTCTCTCTCCGCTCGAACATGGCCCGCACGGTCTCGGCCACGTCGTCCGGCGAGGCCGAGGCGCTGATCACCTGGAGCTCGCCCGGACCCGTCTCCCCCTCGGTCGCGCGGTCGTCGATGCAGAGCAGCTGCAGCGACTGGGTGCGCGGGTTGGTCCGCAGGATCTCGCCGAGCTTCGTGCCGTCGATGAGCGGGAGATCGCGGCGCACGACCAGCACGTCCGGGAGCGTCGCCAGGGCGGCCTCCAGGGCCGCCGCCCCGTGCGGGACGGCGCGCGTCGCGAAGCCCCGGTCGGTGCAGGCCGAAGCGACCCGCTCGCCGCGCTCGCTGTTGTCGTCCGCGATGAGAACCGAACCGCTCACACGCCTTCCCTAGCTCAGTTCCGGCAGCGATAGCTCGCGCTGCAGCTGGAACGCCAGATGCTCCACCACGCGCCGGTCGTCCGTGTGATACATGCGGACGCCTTCGCCGTCACGCTTCTCCCCGCACACCAGCGCGTAGGCCGCCCCGTCGCTGTACTGCACGATGAAGGATGGCAATCCGGCGCCCTCAGGCGGTTCGAGCCACACCACCGCGGGCCCGACCGGGTTCGGCACCACGTCGTCGCTCACGACCACCACCTCGGTGCGGGCCACGAGGTCGCCGAGCGTCCTCAGGGATTCATCCAGGGCGCCGGCGAGGCCCGGCCCGGGATGGACGATCAGACGCCCGCGCTCGTCCGGCCGGCGGCGGACCTCGGAGATGAGGTAGCGGAGGATGTTCTGCGGAACCTCCGGTCGCTCGCCCTCCCCCTGCTCGAGCAGGGTCGGCAGGCTCCGTTCGAGCGGGCGATCATCGAGCCCCAGCTCGCGGATCGGGCTGTGGCGGTCGCGCTCGACACGGTCGTCGAGGACCCGCAGCAGCGATTCGAGCTGGGTGCCATCCCCGGGGAAATTCACCCCGCCGAGCTGGATCGCGGGGCGCTCCTCCGGGGCCAGCCGGGTGAAGCCCTCGCAGCCGGCCAGCGCCTCCACCGCGCGCTGCTTGAAGACGGTGCCGCCGAGGGCGTCGGTCTCGGGCAGCAGCACCAGGAAGGAGCCCTCCTGATCCGACGCCAGCACGTCGGCCCCCCGCACCACGGCCTGGAGCGCTACGCCGACCTCCGCCAGCCACTCGCGCAGCGCCGGCTCGCCGATGCGCTCGCGGAGCGGATCGAGGGAGCCGAGCGCGACCCGCACCAGAAAGAAGCTGCGCCCGAAACGGTTCGACTTCTCGATCTCGGTCCGGACGACGTCGTGGAAGTACTCGAAGCCGAAGGCGCCGGTGGCCGGGTCGGCCAGGGTCCGCTTCTCGAGCGCCGCGAAGCGCAGCGCATTGACGAGCGCCGTCTCGCCGAAGGCCACGAACTTCTCGCTGCAGGACTGGTCGACGGGGTCGAACTCGTCATCGCCCAGCTTGTCGGTCAGGCGCACCAGACCGATCACCCGGCCATCGCGCCGCAGCGAGAGGAACAGGGCCGGCCGCTCCTCCGCCCATTCTCCAGAGCGCCAGGGCTGGATCGTCGAGGGGCTCCTGCCGTCGGCGAGCGCCTCCGGGATCTGGGAGGCCTCGAGCACGAAGGGCTCCTCGTCGACGCGCACCAGCCCGCGCACGGCCGTCAAGTTGAATCGATCGGGGTGTTCGTCGTCGACGATCCACGCGATCCCGCCCTGGGCCCGGGTCTCGACGCACAGGCCCTCCACGATGCGTGACGCCAGCGGGTCGACCGCCAAGCTGGAAAAGAGCGCCGCGCCGTGCTCGAAGAGCGCCCGCTCGCCCATGTACTCGATGTTCTCGGCCAGCAGACGCGCGTGCTCGGCCTCCAGGCGGTGGTTCTTCAGGATCTTCTCGAGCGCCGCGGCCAGCGT